>JBCCQL010000005.1:0-24853 GCA_039024355.1 Planctomycetota bacterium | reverse complement strand
TTCACGATCGAGGTGCTGACCACCGACATCTGGGACGCCGGCACGGAGGTCAACAACGGCCTCGGGGCGCCGTTCAACACGGCCGGCGGTGTGGCGACCGACACGCTGCTGCCCATCAGCCAGGCGGGCGACCTCTCTGAGTTCCTGGGCGACGTGACGCCCACCGGCGTGACCATCACGGACCTGTACGCCCCGGGCGCTGTGGTGGCCACCATCACCATCACGCGGGTGCCAGAGCCGGCGTCGGCGGGCATCGCAGCGGCCGTGCTGGGCGTCGTCGGGCTCGTGCGTCGACGCTAGCGGCGAGCCACTTTGGGGCCGCACGCCGGGGCCGCGCACCACGCGTGGCCTCGGCTGCGGCGTTTGGCGGCCTCCCGGCGCCAAGGCGGGCGGGTATATTCGGCGGCAGCAGATGCGACCCCAACCGCCCCCGCCGAGGCCCCCGTGGCGACCGACACCCGGCACCTGACCACTCACGACGAAGCGACCCAACCAGCCCCCAGCCGCACGCCCGGCGGCGGCCTACGCGCAGGCGCCCCGCCCGACGGCGCAGCGGAACAGCAGACCAGCTTCGCCGAGGCCGCGCTGACGCTGGGCGGCAAGAGCCCGGACGAGGCCCGCCGCACCGGGGCGATCGACCGGGCGGACGACCAGGTCGAGTCGCTCTTCGCACCGCAGCATCAAACGACGCACAGCCCGGTGCACCGCGCGGTGTGGGGCCGCGGCGTGCCGATCGACGAGCTGCTCAGCACGCCGCCCAAGCCCGGCGCCGACGTGCGGCGTGTCATGGACGCGTCGATCGCCATCGTCCGGCGCCACAAGGCTGCCGGCTCGCTGCACCACGCCGACGGTGAGAATGCCGGCAAGGTCCGCGAAGCGGTGCTGCAAGACCTGGCCGCCGCCGGCTACTGGGGCCTGATGGTCGACCGCCGCTACGGCGGCAGCGGGGCGTCGTTCGCCAGCGTCGCGGCGTTGCTCACCCGGATGGCGACCGTCGACGGGACGATCGCCGGCTTGGCTTCGATCCACGGCTGCATCGGCGCGGTCGACCCGGTCAGCACCTTCGGCAGCGAGGAGCAGAAGTGGCGGTTCTTGCCGGGGCTGGCCAACGGCTCGCGGCTCAGCGCGTTCGCCCTGACCGAGCCGGGCGCCGGCACCGACCTGACGCGGCTCCGGACCACCGCCGTGCTGGACGGCGACGCGTATGTGGTGAACGGCGAGAAGCTGTTCATCTCGAACGTTCGGCCCGGGCGGACCATCGGCCTGGTCTGCCGCGTCGAAGACGAACCGGCCGTGCTGGTCGCCGAGCTGCCCGCCAAGGAAGACGCGTCCTTTCAGCTCAAGCGGTACGGCATCCACGCGCTGCGGCATCTGCACAACCGTGGCGTCGTGCTGCGCGACTTCCGCGTGCCACGCGAGAACCTGCTGCGGCCCGCCCGCGGCGACGGCCTCACCATCGCCTACCACGGGCTGAACCGTGGCCGCGTCGCCCTGTGTGCGCACGCCGCCGGCGCCATGCGGCGGATGCTCGTCGGGTTGCTGCCCTGGGCCGCGTACCGCCAGACCTACGGCCAGCCGATCGGCAGCCGCGAGCTGGTGCAGCGCCGCGTGGGCGAGCTGGCCGGCCTGATCGTCGGCTGCGACGCGCTAGTGGCGTGGTGCGCCGGCCTGCTGGACCGCGGCTACCGCGGCGAGATGGAGTGCATCATCGCCAAGGTCTTCGGCAGCGAGGCCCAGAAGCACGCCGCCGTGGAGTACGTGATGAAGACCCACGGCGGCCGCAGCTTTTTGCACGGGCACGCGCTGGGCGACAACGTGCACGACTTCCTCGCCCCCTGCATCTACGAGGGCGAGGGCGAGATGCTCGGCCTGGCGCTGTTCAAGTCGCTGGTCAAGCACCACGGCAAGGCGTTCTACGAGCCGCTGGGCAGGGCCATGGCCGCGGCCGGCATCAAACGGCCCAACCTGCTGAACCCACGCCACGCGGCGCGGCTCGCCCCGGAGGCGTGGCCGTACGCCAAGTGGGCCATCGGCCGGCGGCTGATGCGGGCAGTGGCGCCGGAGCTGCCCGCCATGCCAGCCGGCCTGCGGCGCCACGCGGAGTTCGCCTGCGACCGGCTGCAGAAGATGGCCCTAGAGATCGACGCCGCCATGCAGAAGTTCCAGCTGAAGCTCGCCGACCGGCAGTGCCGCATGGCGGAGCTCAGCGGCCGCTGCCAAGACCTGGTGACGATCCTGGTGACCAGCCTGTACGCCGCGCGGGAGCAGGCGACCACGGCCGGCCCCGGCGTATCGGCGGCCGGGGAAGCTGCCGCCGAGGAACTCGTCCGCGAGTCGGCCGACATCCTCTGCCAGCGGCTACGCCAGAAGCTAGACGGCCGCCGCCCATCCAACCAGTACTTCCGGCAGGTCACGGCGCTCGGCGCCCGCGTTGCCGAGGGCGGCTTCCCAGGCCTCGACGAGATCGACCCGCCCGAGGTCCTGCACCGCGGCTGACTTTTTACGCGGGCGGCGTGTGTCGCCTCCGCTCGGCCGGCGTTAGGCGTCCATCGGCACGCGGGCGTAGAGCTGGGCGAGCGGCAGCGCTGCCTCAACCTCTGGCAGCGGAACGGTCTGGTCGAGCCCGCTGAAAACCTGGCGGATGAAACCCTGGTCGGTCCGTCGCATCGCCACCACCGCGGGCTGCTCCTGCTCGACCAGCAAGCAGACGCTCAGCGACGGGATCGTCAGGTAGGCGTCCAGTTTCTCGCCCTGGTCGGTCCGACGGGTGCTCTCGGACAAGACCTCGGCAACCACAACCGGCCGGTCTTGGAACGAATCCTCCAGCGGGTTCTCGTCGCACACCACCATGCCGTCCGGGTAGTAGAACCGCGTGTGCGTCGGCAGCTGGATGCGTACCTTCGTGTCGGAGTTGAAGGGCTGGCACGCCTTGCCGGCCAGCGACGCGTGCAGCACGCCGAACAGGTTGCCGCTGATCACGTTGTGGGCGTTCTTCGCCCCGGCCATGGCGTACACGGCGCCGGCGACGTACTCGTGCTTGCGGGTGGCGGTAAGCTCGCCGGCCAGGTAGGCGTCGACAGACACCGGCGCCGTGCTTCTTGCGGCTGTCATGGCGGGGCCCTCCGCGGAGCTTTCTGTTCAACGCCGATTTGTGCCGCCCACTAAGCACGCGGCTTCCCGCCCGCAGTCTACTCCGGAACCCGTGGCGCGGGCATCACCTGGCCGTTCTGGTAGAGCGTCAGCTTGCTGGCTTGGCCCTGCGCGTCGGCGTCGAACGTGACCTGGGCGTCCACCACCTTCAGGAAGAACTCTGTGTTGGACTTGGCGAACAGGCGGAAGGCCGGCTGGCCCGTCAGCTGAACGGTGAGGCCGCCCTCCTCGACGCGGACGGTGATCACAAGGCCCGGCGCCAGCTGGTACTTGCCGGCGTAACCGGCCAGCACCTCGGCCGGGACCTTGACGGCCGGCGCGGCCTCGATCGGCTCGACGTCCATCCCGAGGGCGGACTGGAGGACCTTCTCGCAGACGACGGTGGGCGCCTCGGCGGCGGTGTTGCACAGCACGACGGCGGCCGTCTTGGTGGGCGGGTGGATGAACATGGCGGCGGTGTAGCCGCCCGTCATGCCGTTGTGCCAGCGGGTGGCGCCGTCGCCGGCGATCATCCACGCCAGGCCAATCGCGCCGGGCCCCGGCATGTCGCCCCGCTGGGCGAACGCCGACTGCAACGCCGCGTGCACCGGCGAGGCCTCGTCCCACGCCGCCGCGGCCAGCTTCAGCATGTCCGGCGCCGTGGAGCGGATGCCGCCGGCGCCCACCAAGGCGTCGAAGTTCCACTCGCTCTCGGAGGTGAGGTCGGACCGGTAGCCGGGGGCGAAACGTGTGCGCTGCTCCTCGCTGAGGGCGACGCGCGTGTCCGTCATGCCGAGCGGCTCGGCGATGCGCTCGACCAGCAGCTCCTCGTAGCTGATGCCCGCCTTGCGTGCCAAGAGCGTGCCCAGCAGCCCGGCGCCGTAGTTCGAGTACTCGCTCTCGCCCGGCCCACGCCTTAGCTGGTGGCCCTGCAGGAAGGCGTAGGCCAGCTCGGGCGTGTAGTCGGCGTACGGGTCGGTCGGGTCGGCGGGGGCGAAGTTGTCCGGCATGCGTGGCAGGCCAGAGGTGTGCGTCGCCAGGTGTGCCAGCGTCATGGGCCGATCGCCCTGCTGCGGCGCGGTAACGCCCGGCGGCAGGTGCTGCTGGATGGGGTCGTCGACGCCCACTTCGCCCCGCTCAGCCATGTCGGCCAGCAGCGTGCCGGTGAACGCCTTGCTGATCGAGCCGATCTCGTAGATGGTTTCTGCCGTGGGCTTCTGGCCGCCGCCGCGGGTGACCTCGCCAAAGCCGATGACGGTGGTCTCGCCCCCCTGCCGCACGCCAAGCACGCCGCCGACCACCAGCTCGCCGTCGAGCAGCGGCTGCACGTGCTTGTCGAAGATCGGCTGGATCGGCGTGGCCTCGGCGGCGAGCGACGGTCGCGCCAGGCCAGACACAAGGAACGCAGCAATCGCACAGCCGGCCATGAGAAGCGCCCGGTATCGAGGGCGAGAGAACGACCGCGTCGTCAGAAGCAAAGCCATAGCGGCTCCTTTGCGTTGTTGTTTGCCGGTTCAGCCCTGCGTGGCGCCAGCCTGCTCGGGGGTGGAAATGGCGCGGGGGCAGGCCGTTGGTTCGCCGGCGGCTGGTGGATCTTGGCGGGCGATCTGCATTTCGGGGCAGGCGACCCACACCGACGGCGCCGGCTAGCGGCCCACGCGGACCTCGAACCGCCCGGACGCGTCGGCCGCCCCGCGCGGCATGGCCTGCGTGTTGAAGTCGAGGACGATCCGCCCGTCGGCGCCGACCGCGATGACGCCGCCCGTGCCGGGGGCGAGCGAATCGTGCAGGTGGTAGTGGGCGGCCTCGGCCAGGCCCGACTTCCCGTAGGCCTGCCGGGCCGCGATGTCGTAGGCGATGTTGCCGCGGATGAAGAGCTCGCCGACGCCCGTGCAAGAGACGGCGCACGTCGCGTTGTCCGCCCATGTGCCGGCGCCCACCAGCGGCGAGTCGCCCACCCTGCCCGGCAGCTTGCCGGCGGTGCCGCCCGTCGAGGTGGCCGCCGCCACGTTGCCGTGCACGTCGAGCGCGACGCAGCCCACGGTGCCGTAGTGCGGGTGGTTGTCCACCGCCGCGGCGGCGTCGTTGTCGGGCGCCGGTGCGTTCCGCTCCCGCCACTGCCGGCGCCGGCGGGGCGTCCAGAAGTACTCGGGCGGCGCCAGCTCGACGCCGCTGCTGCGGGCGAACGCGTCGGCCCCTCCGCCGGCCAGCAACGCGTGCCGGGTTTGCGTCATCACCAGCCGGGCGACGGCCACCGGGTTCTTCGCCACCCGCACGCCCGCGACGGCGCCGCTGGAACGGTCGCGGCCGTCCATGATCGAGGCGTCCAGCTCGTGCCGGCCCTCGGCCGTGAAGACCGATCCTTTCCCGGCGTTGAACTCGGGCGCGTCTTCGAGCAGCTGAACAACCTGCTGCACGACGTCCAGGCTCGCGGCGCCGCCCCGCAGCAGGTCGCCTCCGGTGCGCAGCGCCCGCTCGAGCACCGCTTTGACCGGCGCGGGATCGGCCCGCAAGCCGCCGGCGCCGCCGTGGATGGCGATTGCGTACCGCGGCGGTTCCTCGGCCCGCGCGGCGCCGCCGCACAACGCGGCCAGCGTCAGCAGCACGCCACGCAGGGTCTGTTTCTTGCAGTGCAGCATTGTTTCGTTACGGCTTGGGGGGCTTCGAGAACGAGGCCAGCAGCTCCTCAGAGCGACGAACGCGGCGCCAGCCGGCGGACCATGGCTGCGTAGTCCGGGTAGGCTTCCGCGAGGTCTTCGACCTCGGTCGGCGTCGCGACGTGGAAGTCTCGGAAGTCGAAGCCGGGGGCCACCGTGCAGCCGAGCAGCGCCAGCCGCCCGCCGTCCTTCAGCCGGCAGCCCTGCCAGACGCCGCCTTCGACCACCACCTGCGGCCGCTGCCCGGCGGCCAGGTCGGTGCCCAGGGTAGTTACGTCGCCCGCGTCGCCGTCGCTGCCGACGCCCAGCCGGAGCATCTCCACCGGGTCGCCCAGGTAGAAGTGGAAGACCTCGTCCGACGGCAAAATGTGCAGCGCCGAGCACTCCTCGGGCGTGATCAGGAAGTAGATGGCGGTCGAGGCGTTCCGCTGGCCGATGTACTCCTCTGGCAGGGCCTCTTCGGCCAGCGTTGTGGCAGCCCGGTAGGTCTCGCGGTAGTAGCCGCCCTCTTGCGGCATCGGCTTCAGGTCGAGCAGCGCGAGGATCGCTTCGGCGTCCAGTTCGGTGTCCAGTGGCATGGGCGATCGGCGGGCTGGTGGCGGTCGGCGGGCGTGGCTCAATGCAGCCATCGCTACGCCGCTATCATAGCACCCCCACCGGCGGCCGACCTGCACGCGGGCGGGCGGCTGTCAGCCGAAGCGTTGCAAGAACCGCTCTAGCCCGCCCGCGGCGCGGTAGCCCTCGCAGGTCCACGGTTCATCGGTCAGCAGGCCGGCGTGCTGCGGCGGGATGATGTACGCGGCGCAGGGCCGCTGCCTACCGTCGCCGCCCGTGGCGATCACGTGCTGGCGGGTGTAGGAGTCGCCCTCGTAGGCGTCCAGCCGGGCGATGGCCGGAGTGTCGACGCCCAGGTAAACCACGCCGGCGGCGGTGGCGCCGGGCTGGGCGATCATGCCGGGGAAGTCGTGCCCCGCCACTCGGTAGACGGCGTAGCCCTCGGCCCGCGCGGGCATGGTTGTAGCCGCCACGCCGGCGATCCGCTGCCACACTTCTTCCAGCTGTAGCGTGCCGTAGGTGAAGAGATCCATCACGTGCTGCGTGCTGCGTTCTGCTTGATAGCGCGGTGGTGGGTGCGTGCCGCCAGGCTGCGGCGCCGCCGCGGGCGGGTTGTGCAAGCGGGCGGGCCGGTTACCGTGACGGCAGTAACGCGAGCGCCGCCCATGCCACCCGTCATTACCAGCCGCCACAACCCACGCGTCAAGCAGGCCGCCGCGCTGCGTAGCCGCAAGGCCCGCGACGCCCGCCGCCAGACCTTGGTGCACGGCCCGCGGGAGACGCTCCGCGCGATCCAGGCGGGGGCTGAGGTGGTGGAGGCCTACGTCTGCCAAGAACTGCTGCGGGGCGCCGATGCGGCCCAGGCCCAGGCCGCCCTGCAAAGCTCCAGCGCCGACGTGATGACGACCACCCCCGAGGTCTTCGAGCGGTTGGCCTACGGCGATCGCCTGGACGGCGTTGTGTCGGTGGTGGCTACGCCCCGGCGCCCGCTGCCGGGGCTAGGCCTGCCGCCGCGGCCGGTGGTCGCCGTGGTCGAGGGCGTCGAGAAGCCGGGCAACCTGGGCGCCGTGCTCCGCACCGCCGACGCCGCGGCCGTGGACGCGGTGGTGCTGGCCGACCCGGTGATCGACCTGTTCGGGCCGAACGTGATCCGCGCCAGCGTCGGCGCCGTGTTCAAGCCGAACACGGCGGTCGCCACCACCGGCGAGACGCTCGCGTGGCTGGAAGGGATTGGTGTGCCGGTCTACGCCACGCGGCCCGACGCGGCCGAGTGCTATACGGCGGCGGACTTTTCGGCCGGCGCCGCCATTGTCCTGGGCGCCGAGTCCACCGGCCTGAGCGACGCGTGGCGGGTCGCCCCCACGCGGCCTATCCGCCTGCCCATGCACGGCGTCGCCGACAGCCTAAACCTCTCGGCCACGGCGGCCGTGCTGTTCTACGAGGCGCTCCGCCAGCGCCCTTCGCCGGGTGGCGCCGTCGGCTGAAGCAGCTGCACACCGCGCCCGGGGCCCTAGCTCTCCAGGCCGCGGGCGGCGGCCAGCGTGTTGAACAGCAGCATGGTGATGGTCATCGGGCCGACGCCGCCTGGCACCGGCGTGATCCAGCCGGCCGCCTGGCTGACGGGGCCGTAGTCGACGTCGCCCACCAGCCGGCCGTCTTCGCCCCGGTTGGTGCCGACGTCGATCACCGCGGCGCCGGGCTTCACCATGTCGGCGGTCAGGAACCTGGCCTTGCCGATCGCCACGATCAGCACGTCCGCCTGCCGGGTAATCGACGACAGGTCCGCCGTGCGGCTGTGGCAGAGCGTCACCGTGGCGTTGCCGCCTTCGCCGCTGGGGTGCTTCGGCGGCTGCGACAGCATGATCGAAAGCGGCCGGCCCACGATGTGGCTGCGGCCGATCACCACGGCGTGCCTGCCCGCCAGCGGCACACCGCCGCGGATCAGCATCTGCTGCACGCCGGCGGGCGTGCAGGGCAGGAAGCGGGGCTGCCCCTGCACCAGCAGGCCGACGTTCTCCGGGTGGAAGGCGTCGACGTCCTTCGCCGGCCGCACGGCACGCAGCACGCGGTCGGTATCTACCTGCGGCGGCAGCGGCAGCTGCACCAGGATGCCGTGCACGGCCGCGTCTTTGTTGAGCTTGGAGACGAGCGTCAGCAGCTCTTCGGTGGTGGCGGCCGTGGGCAGGCGGTGCAGCTGGCTCTCCATGCCCACGGCCTCGCACGCCCGGCGTTTGTTGCGGACGTAGACCTCGCTGGCGGGGTTGTCGCCCACCAGCACCGCGGCCAGGCAGGGCACCGCGGCGTTGTTCATGACGAACTCCGCCACCTCGGCCGAGAGCTCGCCACGCATCTGGGCCGCCAGCGTTTTGCCGCTGATGATTTCTGCCATGCGGCGAGTCTATCGGCCCGCCTCAGCTAGCAGAAGCCGCGCGGCCGCTGCCGGGCGCGGTTCGTGGTTAGGCGATCAACGCGGCGGCCTGCGCGAGGCCGAAGAGCAGCACCGCGGCGTAGCCCGCCGCGGCGACGTCGTCCAGCATGATGCCCCACCCGCCGGGCAGGCGCTCCAGCCGGCGGCAGGGCGGCGGCTTGGTGATGTCTAGCAGCCGGTGCAGGCCAAAGCCCAGCAGCAGCGAGGTCCAGCCGACCGTGGGCGTGAGGGCGAAGACCATGGGCACCGTGGCGATCTCATCCCAGACCACGGCGCCGGGGTCTTTCGCGCCGCCCAGGTCGCGGGCGGCCCGGCCGCACAGGGGCCCGCCCAGCAAGATTCCTAGCGGCACGGTGGCCCAGGCCCACGCCGGGGCAAGGCCGCTGGTCAGCCACCAGGCCCAGGCCAGGCCCCACAGGGCGCCCACGGTGCCCGGCGCCGGCGCCACCAGGCCCACGCCCAAGCCCGTGGCGAGCCACACCGCGGGCGTCAGCCGGCGGTCGGGCGGGGGGGAGTCGTCGGTCGCGTCGTCCATTGTCCCGTCGTCCATGCGGCGAATCGTAATCCTGGCCCCACACGCCCGCCAGCGGGCTTGGCCGACGCCCCACCGGGCCGCTGCGACAATCAGTCGGCGTAGTCGCTCTTTGCCCCTTTGGCTACGATTTAGCCCTGGACCGATGCCGAGCACACCGTCCCCTGCAAGCGCCCCATCTTATGAGTGACGAACCCGTCAAGCTGTCTGCCGTCGAGGGCATCAAGACCGCCAGCAACTACCTGCGCGGCGATATCGCCCAGGAGCTGGTCAACGGCGAGCCCAACCTCAGCAAAGACAGCATCCAGCTCATCAAGCACCACGGCAGCTACGAGCAGGACGACCGCGACCGCCGCATCGAGGCCAAGAAGTCCGGCGTCCCCGGCGGCCGGTACTACAGCTACATGGTGCGGGCGGCCATCCCCGGCGGCCGCCTCACCAGCGCCCAGCTGCTGGCCCAGCTCGACCTCTGCGACGAGATCGGCAACACCACGCTGCGGCTTACCACGCGGCAGGGCGTTCAGCTGCACGGCATCCTCAAGGAAAACCTCAAGCAGTGCATCCGGCGGATCAACGACGTGCAGCTCACGACGTTGGCCGCCTGCGGCGACGTCAGCCGCAACGTCATGTGCAGCCCGGCGCCGTACAAGAACGACGCCGTATACGACCAGCTGCAAGAGATGGCCGCCGTGCTTGCCAAGGAGCTGGCGCCGCAGACCACGGCCTACCACGAGCTGTGGCTGACCGACGAAACCGGCGCCAAGACGCTCGAGGGCGGCGGCGCCCCCAAGCCGGACCACGAGCCGCTCTACGGCCCCACCTACCTGCCACGCAAGTTCAAGCTGGGCGTCGCGCTGCCGGGCGACAACTCGGCGGACATCTACTCGCAAGACATCGGCCTGATGGCCGTCGCCGAGGCGGGTGAAGCGTCAGGCGGCGGCGTGGCGGGCTACAACGTGCTGGTGGGCGGCGGCTTCGGCAAGACGCCCAGCAACAAGAAGACCTTCGCCGCCGTGGGCCAGGCCCTGGGCTACGTGCCGGCGTCGCGGGCCGTGGATATCTGCAAGGCCGTGATGAAGGTGCAGCGGGACTTCGGCAACCGGGCCGACCGCAAGCAGGCCCGCATGAAGTACCTGGTGGCCAACTGGGGCCTAGAACGCTTCACCCAGAAGGTCGAAGAGTACTACGGCGAAGAGATCGAGCCGCCACGCGAGGTCGAGCTCACCGGCCACGACGACGGCATGGGCTGGCACGAGCAGGGCGACGGCCGCTGGTTCTACGGCCTGAACGTCGAGAACGGGCGCGTGCACGACGCGGGCGACCTGCGCCTGAAGTCCGCCCTGCGTGAGGTCGGCCGGACGCTCGCCCCGCCGGTACGCATCACGCCGCACCAGGGGCTGATCTTCTGCGACATCGAGTCCGAAGACCGCGGCCGCCTGGAGCAGATCCTGCGTGACCACGGCGTGCCGCTCACCGAAGACATCTCGGCCGCCCGCCGGTGGTCGATGGCCTGCCCCGCCCTGCCGATGTGCGGCCTGGCGATTACCGAGAGCGAGCGGTTCATGCCGACGCTCATCGACCAGCTTGACGCCATGCTGGCAGAGCTGGAGCTGGCCGACGAGGTCTTCACCACCCGCATGACCGGCTGCCCCAACGGCTGCGCCCGGCCGTACAACTCGGACATCGGCCTGGTGGGCCGCGCCCGTGGCAAGTACACGCTGCTGCTGGGCGGCAGCACGCTGGGGCACCGCCTGAACTGGGTCTACAAGGACCTGGTGCCCGCCGACGACGTGGTGCCGACGCTCAAGCCGGTCTTCGAGCGTTTCAAGGCGGGCCGCACGCCGGGCGAATCCTTCGGCGACTTCTGCGACCGCATCGGCAAGGACGAGCTGCTCACCGCCTGCGGCGAAGCGGCATAGCCCGTCCGCTCACCAAAGGGCGTCAGGCTGCCTGTCCGGGCGTGCATGCGCGTGAGCGGCGTAGTGCCCGCGAATACGCGCGAATCGTCCGCTCAACCAAGTCCCGCAAGGTGCGGGATACTCAGCGGCGAGCTACTCGAGCTCTGATTCGCGCTAATTCGCGTCATTCGCGGGCGACTTGAATGCCCCCACGACTCGGCGCCGTCAGCTAACCGGCGCCGACCACCCGCCAAAGACCGCGCGGTCGCCCACGCGTGTAGTGGCTACGCTCAGCGCCGCTTGGTGCGGCCGCCGGCGCGGGCCGTGGCGTACTCGTCGGGGTCGATCTCGCCCGTGTAGAGGGTCCAGATCTTTGCGTCGCGTCGCAGCTCGTCCAGCCGCTGCGCGATGGCGTCGTCGAAGCGGCGGTCGCGGATCTTCTTGGTGATCTCCGCCTGGACCTCGGTGAAGGGCTTCCGACCCGCCTCACGCCGCTCGAGCACCCGCACGATGTGCCAGCCCCGGTCGGACTCCAGGATGGGGCTCATCTCGCCGACGGGCAGCGTGAACAACGCCTCGTCGACGCGGGCGGCCGTCAGTGAGCCCTTGGTCGTCCAGCCGTAGCGGCCGCCCTCGTCGGCGTTGAAGCCCTGCGACTTGGCCTTGGCGATCGCCTCGAAGGCGGGCCGGCTCTTGTCCGGCTGGGCCACGGCCGCCCGGTAAGCGGCATTGCCGATGTCCACCAGCGCGGCGTACGCCTTCTGCTTGTCCCCGCCGAACTGGCTGAACCGCACCATCAGCTCTTCCCATTTGGCCTGCGTCGGGAAGTCGTAGTCCGCGGCGTTCTCGCGGTAGTAGGCCAGCAGCTCGTCGTGCCGGACCTCGGTGTCGACGTTAAGCCCCTCGTTGACCCAGGTGCGGGCGATCATCCGCTGGTTGAAGTCTTCGCGCTGCTCGCGGATCGACGTCCCCAGCTCTACCAGGCGGGCCTCCAACGCGGAGCGGTCCTCGACGCCCACACGCTTCATCAGCGCCGGCACCTCTTGCTCGTTGAACGGCTTGGCCAGGTTCTTGTGGATCGACGGCAGGTCCGCCTGCGGCGCCTTCCGGCGGAAGTCGCTGTACAGGATCTTCATGTCCAGCATCTGCATCAGGTGCCGGGTCATCAGCATCCGGCGGACCTCGGCCTCTTTGCCGGGCGGGATCTTGTCCGCGTTGTCCTCCAGCATCAGGTTGACCTGCCACATGACCTCGCACGCCAGCACCACGCTGCCGTTGACGCGGGCGATCACCTCGCACTCGTCCAGCGGCTGCGGCGCGACGCCGTCGTTGGCCCAGGGCTGCGCACAGCACAGCCGCGCCGGCACGCCGCCGGCCAGCACGAGGCCACAAGTCAACGCAAAGATGAGGAGCGGTCTTAGCAAAGGTGAATTATCCGTGGCGTGGGCGTGTTTTTGCAGGGAGATGAGGGGGATGACGTGGGGAGATAAGGGGATGGTCGCTCGTGCTGACCGCTGCTCGCGCTAAACACTTCGATACGGCCGTGACGCATCATTGTCTTGTCTTCTTGATTCCGCGTCTTCGAAGAGTCGCCTTCTCCCTATGCCGATTCGGCTTATTCAGCTCGATCAGGCAAGCACCAGATTCGGCCATCCCCTTTATCTCCTCGGTCATCCCCATCATCTCCCTACCGGCGTATGCGTCTGCTAGCACGCAGCCCGCAGCGCGGCGGGAGTCTAGGCGGCGGCGTCGGCGGGCCGCAAGAGAGATTTGGCCCGCGACAGCACGGCCCCGGCGGTCCGCTCCTCCGGCGGCAGCGGCAGGTACGCGCTGGACGCGTCCGCCACACGCAGCCGCCCGCCCGACGCCTCGACCAGCCGGCGGATGCGGTCGCGGGCCGTGTAGCCGAGCACCAGGTAGTCGTCCTCGCGGCGGATCGAGTCGACGCCCCACGCGTGGGCCCAGACCCGCAGCCGGGCCATCTCTAGCAGCCGCTCGGCGGGGCCCGGCACGGGGCCGAAGCGGTCGGCCAGCTCGTCGCCAAAATCGTCCACCTGATCGACCGTGGTGAAGCGGGCAAGCCGGCGGTACAGGTCGATCTTGCTCCGCAGGTCCGGCACGTAGCCGGCCGGCAGGTAGGCCTCGGCCGGCAGGTCGACGTTGACGTCCACCACCTCGCGTGGCGGGAGCTGCCGCATGTGCCGGACGGCGTTCTCGAGCATCGAGCAGTACATCTCGTAGCCCACCGTGGCGATGTGGCCGCTCTGCTGGGTCCCCAGCAGGGCGCCGGCGCCGCGGATCTCGAGGTCGCGCATCGACAGGGCGAAGCCGGCGCCCAGCTGGCTGAACTCCTCGATGGCCCGCAGCCGCCGCGCCGCCTCCGGCGAGAGGTGCCGGTCTTCTTCGATCAGCAGGTAGCAGTAGCTGCGGCGCCCCTCGCGGCCGACGCGGCCCCGCAGCTGGTGCAGGTCCGCCAGGCCGTAGCGGTCCGCGTCGTCGATGAACATGGTGTTGGCGTTGGGGATGTCCAGACCGGACTCGATGATGGTGGTCGCCAGCAGCAGGTCGTACTCGTGGCGGACGAAGCGGGTCATGACCTCTTCGAGCTCCCCGTCGGCCATCTGCCCGTGCCCGATGCCGATGCGTAGCCCCGGCACGATCTCTAGCAGCCGCTGGGCGACCTTCTTGATGTCGTGCACGCGGTTGTGGACGAAGTACACCTGCCCGTCGCGGTTGAGCTCGCGGAGGATCGCGTGGCGGATCATCTCGTCGTTGAAGCGGGTGACGCGGGTCTCCACCGCCAGGCGGTTGGCGGGCGGCGTCTCGAGGTTCGAGATGTTCTTGGCGCCCAACAGCGCCATGTGCAGCGTCCGCGGGATGGGCGTCGCGGTCATCGTCAGCACGTCGACCATCGCCCGCATCGCCTTGAGCCGCTGCTTCACCGCGACGCCGAACCGCTGCTCCTCGTCGATGACCACCAGGCCGAGGTTCTGGAACTCGACGTCCGCCGACGCCAAGCGGTGCGTGCCGATGAGGATGTCCACCGCGCCCTCGCGCGTGAGCCCCAGGACGGTCTTCTGCTCCTTGGCGGTAGAGAACCGGCTGACGGCGGCGATCTCGAACGGGAACTCCGCCATCCGCTGCGTGAACGTCCGGCGGTGCTGCTCGGCCAGCACCGTGGTGGGGCACAGCACCGCCACCTGGTAGCCCGCGTCCACGGCCTTGAACGCCGCGCGGATGGCCACCTCCGTCTTGCCGAAGCCGACGTCGCCGCACAGCAGCCGGTCCATCGGCTTGGTGCGTTGCATGTCGGCCTTGATGTCGGCCAGCGCCGTGAGCTGGTCCGGCGTCTCTTCGTACGGGAACGACGCGTCGAACTCTTGCTGCCAGGCCGTGTCGGCCGGGAAGCGGATGCCGGGCCGCGCGTCGCGCTTGGCCTGCAGGTCCAGCATGTCGGCGGCCAGGTCCGTGACGGCGCGCTCGGCGGCCTTCTTCTGGTTCTGCCAGCTCTTGCCGCCGATGCGGGCCAGCGGCGGCTTCAGCTTCTTGCCGCCCACGTACTTCTGCACCAGCTCGATCTTGGTGGCCGGCACGAAGATCCGCGTGCCGCCGTGGTACTCCAGCTCCAGGTGCTCCTCGGCGCGGCCCTCCTTCTCCAGCAGCTTCAGCCCCCGGTAGCGGCCGATGCCGTGCGTCACGTGCACGATCAGGTCGCCCTCGCGGAGTTCCAGGAACGAGTCGATGGCCCGGCCCGCGGTGCGGCGGCTGGCGCCGCCGGTGGCGTCGGTGCGGTTGAACAGCTCGCCGCTGCCCAAGACCAGCGTCTGGCTGCCGACCAGCCGGAAGCCCTGGCTGAGCTGGCCGAGGACGAACTCCACGGGCAGCGGCGGCTCGCCCCCGGCGGGGCCGAACAGCTCGCCCAGCCGCTTCGCCTCGGCCTCGGTCGGGCACACGACGTAGGCCGCCTGCCCGCTGGCGACCGTGGCCAGCTCGCCCCGCACACGCTGCACGTCGCCGCTGAACCGCTCGACCGACTCGAAGCCCAGGTGCGCGGTTTCCTCCATCGATCCCGCGGGCACGCCCGCCGCCGTGACCGACGGGAACTTGTAGACCTCGGCCAGCGTCGTCTTGACCGTGTGCATGGCCCGCGGCCGGTCCGCCCGCTCGAGGTAGAAGCGGCCCTCCTCGGCCAGGTCCGCGGGCTCCACCAGCAAGAACCACGCCCCGCCGGGCAGGTAGGCGGTGAAGTGGGCCCGGTCGGCCGCCGACGGGTTGAGCATGGTGACGTCGATCGACCGCAGCGTGCCCGCGCTGCGCTGCGTCGCTACGTCGAACAGGCGGATCGATTCGACCTCGTCGCCGAACAGCTCGATCCGCGCCGGTTGGTCGGCGTCGGGGGCGAAGATGTCGACAATGCCGCCGCGGATAGCGAACTCGCCCGGCAGCTCGACGGCCGACGTGCGGTGGCAGCCGTGCCCGACGAGCCACGCCGCCAGGTCTTCTTCGTCCAGCGTGCCGCCAACGGCGAGGGTGCGTGTCGCCTCGGCAAGCGTTTCCCGCGTCGGGACTGGCTGCAGCAGGCCGTGGATGCTGGTGACGATGACCCGGGCAGCGCCCCGCTCCCCGTTGGGGGAGGCATTGGCAAGCCCTTTTAGCACCCGCAGCCGCTGGCCGTAGACCTCGTCGTGGATGACGCGTTCTTCCTGCTCGGTCTGCCAGGCGGGCAGCGGCAGGCAGCGGTCGCCAGAGAACAGGGCGAAGTCGGCAACAAACGGGTCGACTTCGCCGAGGTGCGGCAGCACCACCACCAGCGGCCCGCTCGCTGCCTCCGCTAGCGCCGCCGCGACCAACGCGCGCGAAGCCCCCCAGACGCCGCCCAGGGTGCCGCTGTGCCCGCTCTGCAGGCTGTGGGCCACCCGGGCGAAGTCTTCGCGGGCGGTGAGTTGTGCGGCCAGCCTCCGCAAGCCATGGGCTACGGGTTCGGCCGTTGTGGTTCGCTCCGTCACGCCCGCAGTTTAGCAGCCCGCCGGAAAACGCCACCGGGGTGGCCGGCCAGCTCCGCCGCAGGAGGGCCAGCCGATGTCGGTGCCGCGGACGGCGGACGGGCCAGCGGCCTGCTTGCCTTCTCGCTTAGTGCTGAGGAGGCGTGGTGTGCACCGCCTAGCGAGCGGAGCGTAGCGGCGAGTTGTAGCCCGCCGGCCGTCTACTCGTGGTTGCGGCGCCAGTACTCACGGAACGCGATCAGGCGTGGGAGCGACTCTTTATCCTTCGCCCGCCCCGCGGCCCGCTTGCTCGCAATGATGTCGTCCGGGTGGCAAACGGGAAAACCCTCGACTTCGACACGCCTGGCCCACGCATCACTGAAGCGTTCGATGCCGTCCGGCGCAAAGATCAAATCGAGGTCGAAGGGGCCGTCCTTTATCTGGACAAAGTCTTTCCCGCGTCGGATCTCGCTCGCAAGCGGGTCGGTGAGGGTGAAGCCTAAGTCGGAGAGTGCGTAGACAAGGGCTTCGCCGTTCTCAGGCGATTTCTCCACAAACAGATCGGCGTCTTGAGTCGTGTCGGGAAAGCCCAACAAGATCGCCCCCGATTTCCCGAGGAACAGGTAGCGGACGCCGTGGCGGGAGAAGGCGTCCCGAACCTCTTCCGCTTGCCGATACTCAAACGCGCCCATAGCCCAACCAGCTCGGCAGGTTCTCTTCACACCACCGGCGATACTCGGCGGTGCTCTCGAAGGTGCGGTAGCTCGCGTCGTCGAGAATCGGTTTGTAGGTCTTGATGAACGCGTACCGCCAGCGCTGCTCGAGCGGGCGTCGAGCGGCGGCCTCGAACTCGGCCAGCCAATCAGCCGGGATATTCGCCTCGGTTTCCATGCACGGGCCCAAGGGTTACGCCGCCACCGCGTCGTCCGATTTTATACGCTGCGGAGACCATGCAGGAGCAAATCTCGACACGCTACCGCGTACGCCAGAAGCTGGGCATGATCAGCACGAAGATGGCGAACAGCTCGAGCCGGCCCAGCATCATCAGCAGCGTGAACAGCAGCTTCGAGGCGGGCGTGAACAGCGCGTAGTTCTCGGTCGGCCCGACGATGCCCAGCCCGGGGCCGATGTTGTGCAGCGTGGCCGCCACGGCCGACGCGCAGCCCATCAGCTTCCCGTCGGGCGACCGGCCCGCCTCGATCCAGGTCGACTCCGGCTCGATCGCTACGAGCAGCACCCAGCTGGTGGTGAAGACCATGGCGATTAGGCCGACGTAGGTCAAAATGCTGCGGACAAGGTTGGGGTCGGTGATGGTGTCGTGGCCGACGCGGATGTGCCGCACGACCGACGGGTGGAACGAGAGCTCGAACTCGCGGGCGATGATCTTCACGAACAAGATGTGGCGGATCACTTTCATGCCGCCGCCGGTGCTGCCCGCGCAGGCGCCGACGAACATCAAGAACAGCAGCAGGGCCCGCGAGCCGTTGCTCCAGGTGTCGTAGTCCGCGGCGCCGAAGCCGGTGCTGGTCATCACGCTCACGACGTGGAACAGGCTCTGGCGTAGGGCGGTCTCCGCTTCGGCCAGGCCGGTGAGGGCGCCGCCGGGGTTGAAGTCCCGCCGCCCCCAGAAGCCGAACAGCAGCACCGCCGCGGTTGCGCCGAGGATGATGGTGAAGTAGGTGCGGCTCTCCAGGTCCGTGAGCAGCCGCATCGGCCGGCCGATGCACAGCAGGTAGATCAGCGTGAAGTTCATGCCGGCGAAGATCATGAAGACGATCACCGTGTACTCGATCACCGGCGAGTTGAACCCGCCCAGGCTGGAGTCCAGCGTGCTGAACCCGCCGGTGGCCATGGTGCCGAAGGCGTGGCAGATGGCCTCGAACACGGTCATGCCCTCTAGCCACAGCACGAGGGCCATCACCACGTTCAGCCCCACGTAGGTGCCGGCGAACACCATGGCGGTGTGCTGCATCCGCTCGTGGGTGGTGTCCTTGCTGGGGCCGGGCACCTCGGCCCGCATCAACGCCTTGCCGGCGGCGCCCTGCCCCAGCACGGCGACGAACAGCACGATGATGCCCAGGCCGCCCAGGAAGTGGGTGCTGGACCGCCAGAACAGCAGGCAGCGGGGCACCCAGTCGTGGTTCTCGATCTGCGTGAGCACCGTGGCGCCGGTGGTGCTGAAGCCGGACTGCGACTCGAACAGGCAGTCGGCCACGCCCATCGCCTGCTTCTGCCCGTCGACTTCCAGGTAGCCGACGCCGGCGAAGTAGTAGGGCAGCCCGCCCAGCACGGTGGCCAGCACCCAGCTGAGGCCCACGACGGCCATCGCTTCTTTGCGGAAGAGGTCGCTCGGCTTGGCGCCGCGGCCCAGGTACCGCAGCACCGCGCCGACGGCGCCGCAGATGGCCATCGACGCCAGCAGCGACCAGAAGCCGCGCGACTCGAACTCGGCCTGCCCCGCGCCCAGCTGCGGCCACGCCCACAGCAGGCTGAACGCCATCGAGGCGCCGATGAACCAGGCGATCATGCCCAGCAGGCGTGCTACCAGCAGCAGGTTCATGCGTGGGGTCGTTCGGTAAGACTTCCGGCGGCGTTGATCGACGTGTCGCGGAGCGTTCAGCCCTCGAACAGGGCGACCGTCTCGGCCTCGCTCTTCTCGGCCACCAGGGCGACCACGGTGTCGTCGTGGTGGAAGCGGTCGTCGGCGCCGGGCACGCTCGCGTAGCCCTCCCGCACCACCGCAGCGATCAGGCTCTGGTCCGGCAGCGGCAGCTCCGAGAGGGGGCTCTGCGTGGCGGGCGAGTCCCGCTGCACGTCCAGCTCTAGGATGTGCAGCGACGCCGACGCGCTGAGGTCCGACCGCGACAATACCGCCCCCGTCGTCAGGTAGCCTAGCACCTGCTTGGCCACGACCTCCCGCGGGCTGACGGCGAAGTCGATGCCCAGCCGCCCCACCACCTGGGCGTAGTCCGGCCGGCCGACCAGCGACATCACCTGACCGGCGCCGATGTCCCGCGCTTCGACGGCCGCCACGATGTTGTTCTCGTCGTCGCCCGTGCAGGCCACAAACACGTCGGCCGAGCCGACACGTTCTTCCTCAAGGTCCACCCGCCTTGTGGCGTCGCGGTGCACCACGGTGCTGTGCTCGAGGTGGCTGGCCAGGAAGTCGCACCGCGAGCGGTCGCTCTCCATCACCGTGACGCGGGTCCGGCGGCCCTCCAGGGCGTGGGCCAGGTGGTAGCCGGTCTCGCCGCCCCCGGCGATTACCACCGCCTGCCGGGCGGGCGCCTCGGCCTGGAACAGCCGCTTGGCTTTGAGCAGCTCCTCGCCCTTGCCGATCAGCGTGATGCGATCGGCCGGTTCGACGACGTCGGTCGCGCCGGCGATCCAGGTCTCGTCGCCCCGCGAGATCGAGCCGATCCGAACGCCCCGCGGCAGCGACAGCTCCTTGAGCGCGACGCCTACCCCTTTTTGCCCCGACGCCGCCATCAGGGCGTGGGCCTCCAGGTTGCCGCCGGCCAGGTTCTCCACCGCCACGGAGCCGGGGTGCCGGATGCGGCGGGCGAGCTCCATGGCCGTCAGCTGCTCGATGCTCAGCAGGCGGTCGATGCCGAAGTGGCGCCGGTAGTCAAACGTGCTGAGGTCGCGGAAGACCGGCGCGTACACGCGGGCCACGGTCCGCCGTGCGCCCATGGCCGACGCCATGCTGGCCCCCACCAGGTTGACCTCGTCGATGCCGGTCATCGCCAGGCACAGGTCGGCCGTGCCGATGCCCGCCTGGAACAGGACGCTGGCCTGCGAGGCGGAGCCCTCGATCGCCCGCGCGTCGAGCGAGTCGTTTATCTGCCGCACACGCTCGGCCGAGGCGTCCACCACCGTCAGGCTGTGGCCGTACTGGCACAGCAGGCCAGCGATCGACCGGCCGACCGTCCCGGCGCCCAAGACAACAATTCGCATGGCGGAATCACGGCGCCGGTGCCGGCGCCGGCTAGACAGGTGACTGTCACGGCAAGTTTAGGCCTGGCCGGGCGGCGGAGGAAGCCGCGTCGCGGCGGCGTGCGGCCGGCCTGTCGCTGGCTCCGGTAGGCCGTGACGCGATGCGGCGGTACGGGCGGCGCCGGTCGGTTTATGGGTTCTCGATGCCCGCGTCGTCGTATTCGTCTTCGTCGGCGTCGAACAAGAACCGATCGACACACGCCAGCCCGCCCAAGGCGAGCGCGAACCCAACAAAAGCCCCGGCGGCCGCGGCGGCCTCGTACAACAACTGCACATCGGCGCCCGTCTTGTAGGAGCCGCAGTACTGCGCGAACCAATAGACGGCCACGCCGAGCGACACCCACGCGGCCAGCATCGCCACCCAGGCCGCCGCCTCGACTGTCCGCTCGAAAAGCCACGCCATGCCAGGATGCTCCAAGGGTCGTTGATGCTCCAGGAATCGTTCGCCGGGCGCCGGATCGGCCCAGTCGCGGCCACAACTATAACCACCCGCCTCGGCGCCGTGCTACGGCGGGGTAAGCGACGCCGTAAGCCGCCAGATTGCCGCCGCACAGCACTGTGCGACTCCTGCGGGAAGCACTGCCTCATCGATTAGGCAAAGCGGCGCCGTCGATCTTCCGCTTTGTGGGTCCAGTTGGGAGCTCGTAGGCCTACACCAACCCAACAGCCGATGTAGTTCAGGGCCGCTCTCGATGTCTTGCATGATCGTTGCGGTTGCCATCTTGGCGGTCTCAAATGTTCAAACTGCGTACAACTTGGGCGTGGCCCCCAACTACGATCCGCGTGCTACGCTGGTGGGGTAGTCTAGATGATGTAGATCTTTTACCCTACTCTCACGATTGTATGACACTCTGCGTGTCACGACCCCCACGAACGATACGGAGCGTTATCGATGGCGAAGGCACCGGGCAAGGCTGCGGACAAACCGACCAAGGCAGCCAAGAAGGCCCCAGTGAAGCGGAAGGTCAACAAGAGCCAAGCGATCCGGGACTACAAGGCCGCCCACCCGGACGAGGGCCCAACCGCCATTGCCACGGCCCTCAGCAAGACGGGCATTAAGGTTGTGCCGGCGCAGGTCAGCAACGTCCTCACCAACGCCGCGAAGAAGACTGGCGGGGGTGGCGGGCAGGGCCGGGGCGGCAAGGCCGGCGCGAAGGCCGGTGACAAGGTCAGCCTCAGCTCGCTGATGGATACGCAGGCGTTCGTCGAGAAAGTGGGCGGCGTGGACTCCGCCAAGCAGCTGCTGGGCGCCGTTGAGAAGCTCAGCAAGTAGCCCGGCGTGCAACGCGGCCCGCAGGAGCCCCGCCGGTCGGCGCCGATCGGCAGGGCTTGTGCGTGGCCGCGGCTTTTCGCGCCGTTACTGTGTCGCCGCCCGTTTTTGACTTGGTGGGAGCTACGGCGTTGGCGGGCGGTGCAGGGCGATCCGGTTGCCCTCGGTATCGCTCAGCCAGGCGAAGAACCCGTGCTCGCCGATCGGCGTTTCCGGGACCAGCGTCGTGCCGCCGGCGGCCTCGGCCTTGGCCAGCGTGCCGACGATGTCCGCGACGCTGAAGTAGACCACCACCCCGTCGGCCGACGGCTTGTACTCCGGGTGCTCTACCAGTGAGCCCGCGGCGCCCGAGCCGGGATGCTCCATCGGGAACCAGCCCATCTTGACCGGCTGCCCGTCGGCGCCCGGCACCTCGTGCAGCGAGATCTCTGTGTCGAACACCTGCTCGTAGAACGCCTTTGCACGACCTAGGTCTGTGGTGGGGACCTCGAACCAGCCAACCGGGTTGGGCTTGGGCGGCATGGTCTTCCTTTCGTTGTGGTGGCAGCGGATGGTAATGCGGTCGCGTCAAGCGGATCGCACAATATCACCGGCCCCGCAACTTGCAACCGTGCCTCGCCACCCAGCCAATGACAGGTAGGCGTGCCGCGTTACGGGCCGGGCCTGCGTAGGCGGTGGCACAAAATCGGTTGCCTGCCGGTGCTGGCGATTCCGTGTGACGGGGAATCCCAGCGGCGCCTCGCGCTGTTTACACGAGTTACGGCGACAAGAGGCCCGGATCGTCGCACAAACCGACGCTGCGGCGGCCGATCCACCCGCAAAGCGGCCCTGTCAGGCCGCAGTGTGTAGTGCGGCGATCGTAGGTTTATCAGGGCCGCTGTCCAATTTCGACAACGTTCTGTAGCCGGCCAGACTTGGGCCACCCCACGCGACTTTTGGCCACCGAAGATGTCCGAGCAGAACGCCGATCGTTTGTGTCGATTCCTAGGAAATCAGCAGCGAACCGATGATCACCCGCCCGGCGTTCGGCTTTTTTCGTTCGCCCCTAGGGTCTACTGCCCGGGGCTTCGGGGGCGGGCTGACGTTGCTTGCGCCCGCGCTATGCGTAATCATCCGAGCGCGGATCGGCCATGGGTGAGCGAAGCTACAGCGATTCGAACGGGCGCGCGGCATCGAATCATTGACTGCGTTCACGCGATACGCGTCACGACATACACGCTGTGAAGCCTGCAGCCCCAACTCCTCGATGCACTGCTAAGCTCATTCGTGTTGGCTGTGGCCCGTGCCGTTCCTTACCCGCGTCATCTAGCAGGCGAACGCAACATGCAATTACTGGCGTTGTATCTCGGCATACCCTTGGTCGTGCTTTGCGTCGGGGCCATGACTTGCGTTGCGGTGCTCGACGGCGATCTCGGCGACGAGATGTCTGCCCAGATGATCATCTGGCCCAACGTCGCGGTCTGGGGCGGCAGCCTCGCCCTGCTGCTGTTGCGTCGTTTCGCGGAGCGACGCGGCCAGCCCGGTCCGTCGACGGCGATGGTGGTCATCATGCCCGCCACCTACCTCATTGGTTGGGTGCTGGCGTTTGTGCTGCGAGCCATCGGCGTCGAAATTTAGCGCCAAGAACGCAAGCGCAGGCGGCGAGCTAGCCCAGCACGCCACGCGCTTCGAGCAGCGCCACAACACGCCCGGCGCACTCCTCGACCGACAGCTCGTCGAGCGGCAGCGTCAGGTCGGGGCTGGCGGGTGGCTGGTAGTCGACCGAGAGGTTCTCGATCTCGCCGGCGTCGGCCTTGGCGTACACGCCCTGCTGGTCCTGCTCGCGACGCCACGGCTCGGGCGCCGAGCAGTGGGCCACCAGGAACCGGTCGGCGCCAACCACCTGGGCCGCCTTCTGCCGGACCTCTTCCTGCGGGGCGACAAACGCGGCGATGGTGATCAGCCCCGCGTTGTTGACCGTCTTGGCCACCTCGGCCGCGCGGCGGAGGTTCTCGCTGCGGTCGGCGACCGAGAAGCCCAGGTCGCGGCTGAGCCCACGCCGCATGTTCTGGCCGTCGATCACGACGCACGCCCGGCCGGCGTCGAACAGCATCCGCTCTACCGCGTTGGCGATGGGCGTCTTGCCGCTGGCGGGCGGGCCGGTCAGCAGCACCGTGACCGGCTTCTGGCCAAACCGCGCCTCGCGCTCCTCGGCCGTCACCGGGCTGGTGCGGGCGACGAGCGACTCGGCCGCCTCGTCCTGCCAGTGGTCGTCGTCGCCGGCGGCCTTGCGGTCCAGGATCATGCCGGCGGCGATCGTGACGTTCGTCACCCGGTCGATCAGGATGAACGCCCCCATGCCGCGGTTGCGGCGGTAGCCGTCGAAGACCAGCGGCTGGTTGGTCTTGATCTGCACGCGGCCGATCTCGTTGAGCCCAAGCGACGGCGCCGGGTCGCGGTGCAGCGTGTTGACGTCGATGCGGTACCGCAGCGTCGTGACCTTGCACGACGCCAGCCGCGTGGAGTGCTTGATCATGTAGTCGCGGCCGGGCAGCAGCGGCTCGTCGGTCATCCACACCACGGTGGCGTCGAACCGGTCGGTGACGTCCGGCAGGTTGTCGGGGCGGACGATGGTGTCGCCCCGGCTGATGTCGATCTCGTCCTCGGTGGTGAGCGTCACCGCCTGCGGGGCGAAGGCCTCGTCCACGTCGCCGTCGAACGTGACGATCCGGTCCACCCGGCTGCGGGTCCGCGACGGCAGGCTCATGACCTCGTCGCCCCGCTTGACGACGCCCGACGCGATGGTGCCGCAGAAGCCGCGGAAGTTCAGGTCCGGCCGGTTGACGTACTGCACCGGCATGCGGAAGTCGATCAGGTTGCGGTCTGACGCGATGTGCACGTTCTCGAGGTGGTGCATGAGGGTTGAGCCTTCGTACCACGGCGTGCTGGGCGAGTGCTCCAGCAGGTTGTCGCCGCTCAGGGCACTGATGGGTACGAAGTGCTGGTCCGGCATGTCGAGCCGCGTGGCGAAGTCGCGGTACTCGCCGACGATCTCGTTGAAGCGGTCCTCGGAGAAGTCGACCAAGTCCATCTTGTTCACGGCGATCAGCACGTGCTTGATGCCCAGCAGCGAGACGATGAACGAGTGCCGCTTGGTCTGCGTCATCACGCCGTGGTCGGGCCGGGCGTCGACGAGGATGATCGCCAGGTCGCACGTGCTGGCCCCGGTCGCCACGTAGCGGGTGTACTGCTCGTGTCCCGGGCAGTCGGCGAGGTTGAACTTCCGCTTGGCCGTGCTGAAGTAGCGGTACGCGACGTCGATCGTGATGCCCTGCTCACGCTCGGCCTTGAGGCCGTCGGTCAGGAGCGCCTGGTCGAACGCGCCCCCGGTGGCGCCGTGCGTGACCGACTCCTTCTCGATCGCGGC
>JBCCQL010000004.1:0-25486 GCA_039024355.1 Planctomycetota bacterium | reverse complement strand
TTGGTCGACTGGCCCGACGCGCCGGGCATCGATTCGATCTCGGTCCACGGGCCTGCCCAGCCGAAGCCGCCGTTCTGTGCCGAGATGGGGCCCGCCGGGTAGTCGAAGCTCTCGACGGCGTACAAGCCGTCCTGAGGGCCGGCGCCGGGCAGCAGCGTGCGGACAAACAGGTCGTCGTGGGCGCGGATGGGCGTGAACGCTTTGGCCGCCGGCCGCAGGCGCCCGCCCGCGCCGCCGGACCACGAGCACCGCTGGAGCGGCTGGCCCGTGTTGCTCAGCACCGTCGCGCGGACCTCGCCGCGGAAGACGTGCACCTCGCCCCCGCCGGCGTCGTCGGCCAGCACACCGACCGAGGCGCCACGCTGGGCGAGCATCATCCGGCCCGCCTTGATCTGCAGGCTGTCGGCGTCCTCGGGCGAATCGACGCACAGCCGGCCGGCGAGCATCGACATGCCGCCGGCGCCGTCAAACTCGATCGTTGCGGGCCCTTCCAGCAGGACGGTCACGCCGCTGGTGAACAGCAGCTGGGCGACGCCCTGCAGCAGGTCGAGCCGCTGGCCCGCGTGGACCGTGTCGCCGCAGCCCACCGAGGCGTCCCGCCAGCGGCAGTTCCGCGTCGCGGTGATCTCGGCAATCGCTTCGTGGCCGACGCCGACTTCGGGGCCGGCGCTGGCGTTGATTGCCGCCACGCTGCCCGACGCCTCTGTGCCGTTGGGCAGGGTCTGGGCGGCCTCGGCCCGGTTTGTCGGTCGGAGCAGGGATGCGGTGAGCAGGCTCGACGCCACGGCAACGCCCAGCAGCGACGCGGCGAGCGCAAGTGGGCGGGAAGAACGCCGGGTGGCACGCGCTCCAGCAGAGCCCGCCGCATGGCTGGGCAAGCCGCGGCCTTGCGGCATGAGTTCGCCGAGCAACGCATCGTCGAGCCCTCCGCCGACCGCGGCGCCAGGGGACTCGACGGCATCGGCCTGCGGGCCGGCTTCGGCGACGGTGCTGGTGGCGTGCCCGGCGTGCAGCTCGGCCTCGACCGCCATGCAGTCGAGGTAGCGGGCGCGGGCCCAGGCGTGCGTCGCGAGCAGCTCGTTCAGTCGGGCCGCCTCGGCGGGCGCCAGCGGCGGGTCGCTGCCGAACCGTGGCCCGCAGCACCGGTCGAGCAGCGTGGCCAGCGCCTCGGCGTCGCCCGCGGGGTCGCGGCTGGCTTGCACCGCGTCGGATAAGTCACTGCCGGGCAAGTCACTGCCAGGCCGTTCTCTGGTGAGCCGACTAGGAACGCTTGGCTTTTGGTTTGGCTGATAGTGGTGCGTCACGGGGCGCCCTCCCCGGCTAGCGTGCGGCTGATGCAGGCGTGCAACACGCGGCGGATGCGGCTCATCGCCTTGTAAACGGTGTTGGCGGGCCTGCCGGCGTGCTCGGCCGCCTCTCGCAGCGAGGCGTGCGTGCCGCTGTAGCAGTGCCGGACAAGGTCGCGGTCTTGCCGCTTCAGCCGTTCGATGCAGTGGTGCAGCGCCGTCCGGCGGGCGTCCAGCAGGTCGGCCCGCTCGACGGCCTCGGTGGCCAGCAGCTCGACAACGCCGTCGGAGAGCATCGCCGGCTGGCGCCGCTGGTTGCGACGGAACCGGCGGACTTGGTTGAGCGCAATGACGCTCGCCCAGCCCACAAAGCTCGTCCCCAGCTGGAACTGGGGGTAGTTCTTCCACAGCACGACGCAGACCTCTTGGAACACGTCCTGTGCGTCTGCGGCGTTGCCCAGCAGCGACACCAAGTAGGCGAACAGCCATCGGTCGTGTTGGGCGAACAGCCGGGCGAAGACAGCCCGGCGATCTTCTTCGCTCTGCGGCCAGTCCGCATCGGGCGTAGGCACATCACGCGAGGACGCATCAGGCACCGACGCACCGGACTCCGGCGCACCGGGCCCCGGCGCACGAGGTGCAGACTGGGCGTTGCCCGGCTCACCGGCCCGGCTATGCCCCGCGTCGGCTCGCCGCGGGAAAAAACCCGAAGAGCCCGCCGCGTCTGGTTGCGGATGATCGACCACGACCGCCATTGGCGTCCTTGGCATGGGCAGGTGTGTCCGATCGACATGCCTGCCGCGAAAAATGCACCTAGCGGCAACTGCTAGGCGGGCAAATTTGTTGGAAAAGTGACGCGGATGAGAGCCGATCACGCACGCTCGCGTGACTACAGCATCATTACAAGGCGCGAAGCCTGCGTGATTGGTATGAAATTAACAAACTTTCCACATATTTGCGGGTAAACGCCGCATCCGACGCGCCGGTAGCAGCTGGTCTGTCAGCACCCGCCGGCTGCTGGCGCCAATGAGGTGCGGTTTTCGCGCCCTAGCGACCCACGGCGGGCGGCGAGTCGATCCGCTGCTGGCCTGACGAAACCCTTGGCCCGGGGCTACCTCGCACGCCGTGCGGGGGCTCGGGTAAGCTACGCGGAGTCCCGCGAGCGGCCCCGCTGGGTGGGACGCTTTTGGGCAACCCGGGCCGCCGCGTTCTCCAAAACCGGGCGCCACGATCATGGCTACGGACGAAGTCCTGCGGCGAGAGATTGCATCCCTCGGGCGGATGTTCGGCGAGGTGCTGCTGCAGTTCGAGGGTGAGGCGGCGTTCAACCTCGTCGAGAAGGTCCGCGCCGAGGCCCGCCTCGCCTGCGAGGGGGATGCGGCGGCCGGCGACCGGCTGGCGGCCCTGCTCAGCGGGTGCACGGGGCGAGAGCTGCGCGTCATCATTAAGGCGTTCAGCGGATTCCTGGAGCTGGCGAACCTGGCCGAAGACCGGCAGCGGATGCGGGTGCTACGCGAGAAGGAGCTGGCTAGCCGCTCCGGCCCCCGCTGGGAGTCGATCGGGGCGGCGGTGTTAGGTCTGCGTGAGCGTGGGCTGACGCCCGAAGAGTTCGCCAAGGTGATGGCGGGCATCGACATCGAGCTGGTGTTTACCGCCCACCCGACCGAGGCGAAACGAAAGTCGATCCGGTCGAAGGTGCGGGCGATCCGCCGGCTGCTGGCCACGCTCGACAAGCCCGATCTGCTGGACGCCGAGCGGGGTCGGCAGCAAACCTTGCTGCGTGGCGAGCTCACCAAGCTGTGGCAGACCGACCTTGTCAGGCCGATGCCGCCGACGGTGATGGAAGAGGTCGATCGCGGCCTGTCGTTCCAGTCCGTCTTGTGGGACACGGCGCCGAAGATCTTGGGCGAGCTACGCGACGCGGTCGAGCAGCACTACCCAGAGGCCCCGGCCCAGCCGGCGTCGGTGCTGCGGTTCGGCTCGTGGATGGGCGGCGACCGCGATGGCCACCCCTACGTGACGCCGGCCATCACCGAGCAGACGCTGCTGTGGCTGCGGCGGGCGGCGCTGGAAGACCACCAAGAGACCTGCACGCGGCTGATCGATTCGATCAGCATCGCCAGCGACGAGGGTTCGCCCGGCGCCGAGCTGATTGAGGCCGCCGCCGCGGCCGCCGAGCAGCACGCGGGCCTCGCCGAGGAGCTTCGGCGGGTGGCTCCGTACGAAGGGGTCCGCCGGTGGCTGCGGGTCATCCTGTGGCGGCTGCGGCAGACGGCGGCCGCCACGCTGGACACGCCGCCGCTGCCCGGCGAGTACGCCGACGCCGAGCAGCTGGCCGAGGACGTCCGCCGCGTGGCCGGCGTGCTCGACGCCACGGGCAACGCCGAGGTGCTGCGGATGGAGGTGCAGCCGTGGCTAGACCAGATCGCCACGTTCGGCCTGCAGACGGCCCGGCTCGACATCCGCCAGCACGCGGGCGTCTATGCCGGCGTGATGCGCGAGGTGTGGCACGCCACCCGGTTCCTCGCCCAGGACCAGCCGCTGGACGAGCCGCAGCGGCAGGCCCTGCTGCTAGAGACCCTGCCGATCGCCCCGAACCTGTCGCCCGTGGGGCTGTCGGCCGACGCCAACCGGACGCTCGAGCTGTTTGGGCTGCTGCGGCGGATCGCCCGGCGGTTCGGCATGCAGTCGCTCGGCGGGCACGTGATGAGCATGACGACCCACCCGAGCGACCTGCTCACCATCCTGTGGCTGTGGAAGTGGTCCGAACGGGTCGACCACTGGAAGATCGACCACGACCAGGAGGACTACGACCCGCAGCAGGCCGCCAAGGCCGACGCCGAAGACCGCCTGCCGGTCATCCCGCTGTTCGAGACCATCGACGACCTCCGCAACGCAACGCAGATCTTGTCCTCGGCGCTCGAGGTGCCCCTGTACCGAGAGAACGTCCGTGCGCTCGACGACCGGCAGATTGTGATGATCGGCTACTCGGACAGCACCAAGGACGGCGGCTACCTCTCCGCGGCGTGGTCGCTGCAGTCGGCCCAGATCGAGCTGTTCGCCGCGGCCGCGGAGCACGGCGTCGACGTGACGTTCTTCCACGGGCGTGGCGGGTCACTGGGGCGGGGCGGCGGGCCGGCGGCACGCGCCATCCAGTCGCTGCCGGCCAACGCGTTCGACGGCACCCTCCGCCTGACCGAGCAGGGCGAGGTCCTCGCCGAGCGGTACGACGACCCGCTGGTCGCCCACCGCCACCTGGAGCAGGTGGTCTCCAGCGTGCTGCTGGGCGCGACGCGGCCGCCCACCGAGAAGCCCGCGGCCTGGCGTGAGGCGATGCAGCAGCTGTCCGACGCGTCGCTCAAGACGTACCGCCGGCTGGTGGACCACCCCAGCTTCGTTTCCTTCTTCCGCACGGCGACGCCCATCGCCGGCATCGAGGGCCTGGCCATCGGCTCCCGCCCCGCCAAGCGGAAGAAGGGCGACCGCATCGAAGACCTACGCGCCATCCCTTGGGTCTTCTCGTGGACGCAGTGCCGCAGCCTGCTGCCCGCCTGGTACGGGCTTGGCGGCGCCGTGGCGGAGCTGCTCAAGGACCGGCCCGGGGCGACCGACCTGCTGACGGACATGTACGAGAACTGGCCGTTCTTCCGCGCGACGATCGACAACTCGGCCCTGGCGGTGGCCAAGAGCAACCCGCCCGTCTTCCGGCGGTACGCGCAGATCGCCATCGACGCGGCCGTCGTCTCCGGCGACGACGCCTCGGGCGAAGACGCCGCGGGCCCGCGGGAGATCGCCGAGATGCTCGCCGCCGAGCACGCCAGCACCCGCTCGGCGATCCTGACCATCACCGGCTGCGGCGAGCTGCTGGACGACATCCCCTGGCTGCAGCGCTCCATCCAGGTCCGCAACGGCTATGTCGACCCGCTGAACTTCGTGCAGATCGAGCTGATGAAGCGGGCCCGCGCGGCGGCCGACCCACCCGAAGAGCAGAAGGCCGAGCTGAACCGCCTGACGCAACGCGCCATCAAGGGCGTCGCCGCGGGACTGCGTACGACGGGGTAGGAGAACACGCCGCTAAGCCACCGCGGCCGGCGCCATGACAAACGATCCGAAGCCCAGCGTCGTGGTGCTGAGCGGCCCAAACGGCGCCGGCAAAACGACCTCTGCCAAGCGGCTCCTGCTGGGCCCGCTACGCACATCAGTGTTTGTAAACGCCGACGTCATTGCGAGCGGGCTCTCTGCGTTCGCTCCAGACAAGGCGGCGTTCTAGGCGGGCCGCATCATGCTTACCCGGCTCCGAGAGTTAGCGTGTGCCCGCGAGTGTTTTGCCTTCGAGACAACACTCGCGACGCGGTCGTACGCCCCATGGCTTCACGGTTTGCAGCAGGGGGGCTACCGCGTCGAGCTGGTTTTTCTGTGGCTGCCCACGGCTGACATGGCGGTTGCGAGGGTAGCTGATCGGGTGATGTCCGGCGGCCATGGCATTCCCGAGCAAACGATCCGCAGGCGCTACCAAGCCGGCCTGAGGAATCTGCGGTCGTTGTATTTGCCGATTGCCGACGAGTGGTCGGTGATCGACAATTCGAGTGCCCGACGGCCTCGGGTAGTTGCAAGCGGTTCAAAGTCGGCCCGCGCGGAAGTCTTCGACGAAGCTTCTTGGCGGAAGATCAGCACCGAAGGAGAATGAGGGCGTGCCCGACCCGATTGCCGACCTCGAAAGAAGGAAGCCCGGCGGGCCCTCATCACGCGAGCGGTCCTACTCGCGTAATGAGATCGAAGCGGCGATGCGCCTCGCGGCCGGGGACGCGGTGCTCGCGCACAAACGCCTGGAGCTGCCATTGGTTGAGTGGCGAGATGGCCGGGTGGTCTCTACCCCGCCGGAAGAGATAGACCCGTAGGCCGCCGATCTAGCGATGCCCCTGCTGCAGCTGGACAACCTCACCATCGGCTTCCGCGGCCCGCCGCTGCTGGACGGCGTCTCGTGCCGCATCGAGGCGGGGCAACGCATCGGGCTGCTCGGCCGCAACGGGGCGGGCAAGACGACGCTCATGCGGCTGATCTCCGGCCAGGCGCAGCCGGACGACGGCGCCGTGACGCCCGCCGCGGGGGTGCGGATCGCCCAGCTCCGCCAAGACGTGCCGCGGGATATCTCGGCGCCCGTTGCCGAGGTTGTCGCCCGCGGTGTCGACGCGGCGGTCGCCGAGCACGCGTGGGAGGTCGACCAGCGGGTGGCTGCCATCCTCTCGCAGATGGAGCTCGACCCGGCCGCCCGGTTCGAGTCGCTCTCGTCCGGAATGAAGCGGCGGGTGCTGCTGGCCGAGGCGTTGGTGGGCGAGCCCGACCTGCTGCTGCTCGACGAGCCGACCAACCACCTCGACATCCCGGCGATCGAGTGGCTGGAAAAGTTCCTGCTCAAGTGGCGGGGCACGCTCCTGTTTGTCACGCACGACCGGGAGTTCCTCCGCCGGCTCTCGACACGCATCCTGGAGATCGACCGCGGCAGGCTCTTCGACTGGTCGTGCGGGTACGACACGTTCCTCGAGCGCAAGGAAGAGTGGCTGGCCGCCGAAGAGAAGCAGAACGCCCTGTTCGACAAGCGGCTGGCCGAGGAGGAGCGGTGGATCCGCCAGGGCATCAAGGCCCGCCGCACCCGCAACGAGGGGCGTGTCCGCGCCCTCAAGGCCATGCGCACCGAGCGGGGCGAGCGGCGCCAGCGGGAGGGGGCGTCGCGGCTCAAGATCCAGGCGGCCGAGAAGAGCGGCGCCCTGGTGGCCGACGCCCGCGGCGTGGCCTTCGGCTACGGCGGCCGCCCGGTCTTCACCGGCTTCAGCACCACGCTCATGCGGGGCGACAAAGTGGGCGTGATCGGCCCCAACGGCGCCGGCAAGACCACCCTGCTGCGGGTGCTGCTCGGCCAGCTCGAGCCGCAGTCCGGCACGGTGCGGCTGGGCACGAACCTGCAGATCGCCTACTTCGACCAGCTGCGCCAGCAGCTGGACGAGCAGGCCACCGTCGAGCACTGCGTGGGCGACGGGTACGACACCGTGAAGATCGACGGCGCCAGCCGGCACATCTATGGCTACCTGCAAGACTTTTTGTTCTCGCCCGAGCGGGCGCGGACGCAGGTCAAGTTCCTCTCCGGCGGCGAGCGGAACCGCGTGCTGCTGGCCAAGCTCTTCGCCAAGCCGGCGAACGTTGTGGTGCTGGACGAGCCGACTAACGACCTCGACGCCGAGACGCTCGAGCTGCTGGAAGAGAAGCTGATCGAGTACGACGGCACGCTGCTGGTGGTGAGCCACGACCGGGCGTTCCTCAACAACGTGGTGACCAGCACCATCGCCTTCGAGCCCAGCCCGCCGGGCGGCGACGGCCCGGCGATGGCGGTGCGAGAATACGTCGGCGGCTACGACGACTGGCTCCGGCAGTGCAGGCCCGCCACGCCCACCAAGCCGGGACGCGAAAGCCAGCCGCCGACCAAGTCGAACGAACCCCAGCCGGACAGGGCCGCTGCAGCAGCCAGCCAGCCGCCGGCGGCCAAGAAGCTGAGCTACAAAGACCAGCGTGAGTTGAACGCCCTGCCGGCGAAGATCGAGAAGCTCGAGGCGGCCATCGCCACGCTGCACGCCGCGATGGCCGACCCCGCGTTCTACAAGCAAGACGCGAAGGCCATCGCCGGCAAGCAGGCCGAAGAAGCGAGGCTGCAGACCGACCTCGCCACCGCCTACGAGCGCTGGGAAACGCTCGAGGCGTGACGCGGTGGCCGCTGTCAGCCTGCGTGTGGCGCCGGTTTTCGTGGCCCTGTCTTGCGGCGGGGCGCCGGCTGCTACAGCTTGTCGCTCCGCCGCTGGCGACGCTTCTTGGCGGCCGCCATGGTGACCCGTTCGCCCGTGGCGGTGGTCTTCTTGGGGCGCCGCTTCTTGCGGCCGGCGGGGATGTCGGTGCTGCCCTTTTCGCGGCGCGGCCGCTCGATGGCGGTGTCTTGTTCGGTCCGCGTGCCGCCAGCGTTGAGCTTCCCTGAGCTCGGTTTACCGGTACCGGGCTTCGCGGTGCTGGTCTTGCGCGTGGCTGGGCCGGACGCCCCGGCCTTGTAGGGCCGGCCGCCGGCGGGCTTGGCGCCGCCGCCCGCCTTGCTGTTGCCGCTTGTAGCGCGTGCGTCGCTAGAGGATCGCCCACCGCGGCCCGCGCCACGCGCGCCGGCCCGCCCGCCGCCGCCATTCCTGCGTGCCGGCGGGGCGTGGCTGATGGGGTCGGTCGGCTCGAAGCCGGTGACGGTCGCCTCGACCGGGATCGACACGTTCATCAGCCGCTCGATCTGCCGCAGCAGGCCCCGCTCGTCGCCCGCGCAGAACGAGATGGCCGTCCCCTCGGCGCCGGCCCGCGCGGTGCGGCCGATGCGGTGCACGTAGGTCTCGGGCACCTCGGGCAGGTCGAAGTTGACGATGTGCGACACGCTGTCGATATCGAGCCCGCGGGCGGCGATGTCCGTGGCGACCAGCACCGGCGGGTTCTCTCCCTTGAACTGCGCCAGCGCGCGGTTGCGTGCGCCCTGGCTCTTGTTGCCGTGGATAGCCGCGGCACGCAGGCCCTGCTTGGCCAGCCGCTTGGCGATCTTGTCGGCGCCGTGCTTGGTGCGGCTGAACACCAGCGTGCGGCCACGCGGCGTCTCTTGCAGCAGGTGCGACAGCAGGTCCGGCTTCTTCTTCTTGTCCACCATGTGGACGGACTGGGTGATCCGCTCGGCGGGCGTGGCGACCGGGGCCACTTCGATCGACTCCGGCTTGGTGAGCCACTGCTGGGCGAGCCGGCGGATCTCGTCGGGCATCGTCGCCGAGAACATCAGCGTCTGCCGCTCGGCCGGCACGGCGGCCACCACCCGCTTGAGCGCGGGCAGGAAGCCCATGTCGAGCATCTGGTCCGCCTCGTCGAAGACCAGGATGCTGACGCTCGAAAGGTCGATGTAGCCCTGGTCCATCAGGTCCAGCAGCCGGCCGGGCGTGGCGACTAGCGCGTCGACGCCGTGCCGCAACGCCCGCACCTGGTGGTGCTGTGAGACGCCGCCGTAGACCACCGTCTGCCGCAGCGGCGTGAACTTGCCGTACTTCTCCAGGCTCTCGTGGATCTGGGCGGTCAGCTCGCGCGTGGGCGAGAGCACCAGCGCGCGGATCGGCCGGGGCTTGGGGCGGGCGCCCTTGGCGTAGTTCTTGCCCCGGCGGTTGGGCTTGGGGCGTGGCGTTTCGTGCTGCCCGTTTTGCTGCCCAGCGCGGGGCGGCCGCGTCTGCATCAGCCGGTCTAGCATCGGCAGCGTGAACGCCGCCGTCTTGCCGGTGCCCGTCTGGGCGCAGCCAATCAGGTCACGCCCGGCGAGCACCACCGGTATGGCGGCCGCCTGGATGGGCGTGGCCGTCTCGTAACCGAGCAGCTCGGTGGCGCGGAGGAAGGGCTCGGCCAGGCCGAGTTCAGAAAAATTTTGCGTCGACATAGTTTCCTTGCGTGCCGCGTGCGTTGGCTGCGCGGCGGTGGCCCGGTTGAGGCTCCCTCGGCGGGGCTGCCTGCGCGGGCGTTTGCCTAGTTGCCGGCCCACCCACTCGGCTGCTCCGCCAACAAGGCGGGCCGTGGGAGTCGTTGTCGTCCGGCGGCGTGCAGCACCAGGGCTGCTACGCGTCGGCGTGGGCCGCAAGGGGCAAGAGAATCAATCGCGGTCGAGAGCAAGAACGCCGGCCCCAAGATGGGGGCCAGGCAGCCGCTGACGTCGTTGAATTGAACACAACCGGCCGCGGGCGATGCTTCTGCCCGCGTTTGCATGCCCTGCATTCGCTCCGCAGTGGCCTCGTTTGCAGGGGCCTAGTTCGCAGGGAACTTGGATGAGCCGGAAGGTCTCACTCCTTGTATGTGCGGAAGTGTATCCCGCAAACGGCGCCGCGGCTACGAGGATTTCTCGAACCGTTCAAAACGCTCGACCCGGCTCTAATGGTTACGCTGCTCGCGGCGTAGCGCCGGGCATCGCGCTCGACGGGTTGATACGATTCGGCGCAAAACCGCCTAGCAACCCACGTCGACGCAAAACGCCTGTTGGGCGTACAATCGGGGCTTCGCAGGAGTACCCCGACGCGTTGATCGCCTCGCCGGCCCCGCTTCGCAGGCCGCGCAAGCCCCCCTCCCCAGGCGCCCATTTTGTCACGCTCTGTCATCGTTATTGGCGCCGGCCCAGGCGGACTGGCCGCCGCCATGCTGCTGGCCAAGGCCGGCGTCCGCGTGCGGGTGGTCGAGTCGCAGCCGTTCGTCGGGGGCCGGACATCGACGCTCACCGACAGCTCGACCGGCGACGGCAGCTACCGGTTCGACCGCGGGCCGACCTTCTTCCTTTACCCGCGGATCCTCAAGGAGATCTTCCAGGCCTGCGGCTACGACCTGTTCGCCGAGTGCCCGATGGAGCGGCTCGACCCGCAGTACCGGCTGGTGTTCGGCGCCGAAGACCCGGCGGGCGTCGCCAAGCTGGACGCCACGCCCGACGTTGAGCGGATGGAGCAAGAGATCGCCCAGATCTCGCCGGCCGACGCGTCCGGCTTCCGCCGCTTCTTGGATGACAACCGCACCAAGCTCGGCCGCTTCCAGCCCATCCTCGAAGAGCCGTTCTACAAGCTGACGGACTTCCTGCGGCCCAACGTGCTGCTGTCGGCCGGGCTGCTGCGGCCTTGGCGGAGCCTGTACGGCGAGGTCGGCCGGTTCTTCAAAGACCCGCGACTGAACCTGGCGTTTACGTTCCAGGGCAAGTACCTGGGGATGAGCCCGTTCCAGTGCCCCAGCCTGTTCAGCATCTTGGCGTTCTTGGAGTACGAGTACGGCGTGTTCCACCCGATCGGCGGTTGCGGGGCGGTGTCGTCGCGGATGGCGGAGCTGGTCGAGGAGCTGGGCGGCGAGGTCTGCACCGGGGAGCCCGTCGAGGAGCTGCTGTTCGAGGGCAAGCGTGTGGTGGGCGTCCGCACCAGCCAGGGCGAGCAGCGTGCCGACGCGGTTGTGGTCAACGCCGACTTCGCCGGCGCGATGCACCGCATGGCGCCCGACAAGGCCCGCCGCCGCTGGACCGACAAGAAGCTGGCCGCCAAAAAGTACAGCTGCAGCACGCTGATGTTCTACCTCGGCCTCGAGGGGACCCAGCCCGACCTGCCGCACCACACCATCTACCTGTCCAGCGACTACCAGCGGAACCTGGCGGACATCGAGCATGGCCGGCCGCTGGGCCCGGACCCGTCGGTTTATGTCCAGAACGCGTGCGTGACCGACCCGTCGCTGGCGCCCGCGGGGTGCAGCACGCTGTACGTGCTGGTGCCGACGGCCAACACCCGGGCGGGCCTCGACTGGCAAGCGGAGCGCGACCGGCTGCGGCCGCAGGTGTTCGAGCAGCTGGCCAAGCTGGGTGTGCCCGACGCCGAGTCCCGCGTGCGTGTGGAGCACGTCATTTCGCCCACCGACTGGCAGGACGACCACCGCATCTACCGCGGCGCCACGTTCAACCTGGCCCACAGCCTCGACCAGATGCTGTACTGGCGTCCGCACAACCGGTTTGAAGACTTCGCCGGCACCTACCTGGTGGGCGGCGGCACCCACCCCGGGAGCGGCCTGCCCACCATCTACTCGTCCGCGCGGATCACGGTCGATACGCTGCTGGGCGACTTGGGAGTGACGGGTGAGACCAAGGTCGCATAACAAAGGTTCAAGTACGAAGCACGAATGACGCATGACGAAACCCGCTAGCCGCGGCCGCCCCTTCGTCATTCGTGCTTCGTCATTCGTCATTTCGTTCTCATGGTTAGCCTCGACGAACTCCTCCGCACGACCAGCCGCACCTTTGCGCTGGCGATCCCGCTGCTGCCCAGCGAAGAACGGCTGGACGTGACGCTGGGCTACCTGGTGTTCCGCATCGCGGACACGCTGGAGGACGCCGACACGCTGCCGCGTGACGAGCGGATCGCCGGTCTCGAAGCGTACAGAGACACGCTGGCCGACCTCACGCCCGCGGCCGCCCGCCGGTTCGTCCGCCAGTGGGCCGACCGCCGGCCGACGCACAACCAGCACTACCAGCGGCTGCTCGAGCACACGCCCGACGTGCTGGCAGCCCTCGCCGGCCGGCCGCCCGAGGCGCGGCGGATCATCGTCGGCCACTCGCAGCGGTCCATCGCCGGCATGGCGGGCACGCTCCGCGGGGCCGACGCCGCGGGCGTGCTGCGGTGCACCACCGTCGAGCAGCTACGCGAATACTGCTACCACGTCGCCGGCATTGTGGGCGAACTGCTCACCGACCTGTTCCAGCTCAGGCTGGGCGAAACCGCCGGCGGCCACGGCCGATCGCTGTCGCGCGACGCCCGCTGGTTCGGCGAGGGGCTGCAGCTGGTGAACATCTTGAAGGACGCCGCCGCCGACGCCGACGCCGGCCGCACGTACCTGCCGGCGGGCGTGCCGCTGGAAGACATCTTCGCTATCGCCCACGACGACCTGACCCGCGCGGCGAGGTACATCGACACGCTGCGCGAGCACGGGGCGCCGGCCGGGTACATCGCCTTCACGCGGGCGCCGCGAGAGATGGCGGTCGCCACGCTGGCCAGGCTCCGCACCGACGGCCCGGGCGCCAAGCTCACCCGGCCGGAGGTGGCCGCCATCCTGCGCGGCATCCAGCAAGAGTTTACCCCGGTGGCCGGCTCTGCGGGGGCCGGCGCCGCGGGGGCCGGTGCATCGACGAGCGAAGTGGGGGGCGCCTAACGTGCTGCAAGCCGCCCAGGCCCCACCAAGCACAGCCGCCGTCCCGCCCGACGACCCGGTGCGGCAAGCGGTCTTCGCTGTCCAAGCCGCCCAGCGGCAGTGGGGCGCCGTCGACGTACGCAGGCGCTTGGCCGCGGTGGCGGCGTGCCGGCGGGCGTTGGTCGCATCGCCGCGTGAGTGGGCCGAAGAGATCACCACGCCCGGTGTCCGGTCGGCAGCCGACAGCCTGGCCGCCGAGGTGCTGCCCACCGCCGACGCCTGCCGCTTCCTCGAGCGCAACGCCCAGCGGTTGCTCCGCGAGCGGCGGGCCGCCGGGCGTGACCGGCCGATCTGGGGCCGCGGCCTGCGGGTCCGGGTCCGCCGCGAGCCGCTGGGCGTCGTCCTGGTCATCGGCGCCGGCAACTACCCGCTCTTCTTGTCGGGCGTGCAGACGCTGCAGGCCGCAGCCGCCGGCAACGGCGTGCTGATCAAGCCCGCGCCGGGCGCCAGCGCACCGATGCGACGCTTGGCCGGAGCGCTCGAGAGCGGCGGCATGCCCGCCGGCTTGGTGCAGGTGCTAGACGAATCGCCCAAGGCCGCCACGCGGGCCCTGGAGCTGGGCGTCGGCAAGGTGGTGCTCACCGGCAGCGCCGCCACCGGCCGGAAGGTGATGGCCAAGGCCGCCCAGACGCTGACGCCCTGCACGATGGAGCTCTCCGGCTGCGACGCCGTGTTTGTGCTGCCGGGGGCCGACCTAGACCGCGTCGCCGCGGCCATCGCCTTTGGCCTTCGACTCAACGGCGGCGCCACCTGCATCGGGCCCAAGCGGCTGTACGTGCCGGAGTCGCTCCGCTTTGACTTGATGGAGCGGATTGCCCTCCGCACGCGTGCGATCCCACCCACGGTCATCCCCCCACAGGTGGCCGCCCAGGCGGAGCGCCTCGTAACCGACGCGATCAGCGGCGGCGCCGAGCCGCTGTTCTCGCCGAGTTTCCAGGCGGATCGTTTCGCACCAATCCTGCTCGACGCGCCGCCGCCGGACGCAGAGCTGCTGCGGGCCGACCTGTTCGCGCCGGTGATCTCCCTGATCCCGATCCGCGACGCCGACGAGGCGCTAGAACTCAACCGCCTGTGCCCCTACGGGTTGGGCGCCTCGGTCTTTGGGCCCGCCGATGCGGCCGAGGCTTTTGCCAACCGCGTAGAAGCGGGCTGCGTGACGGTGAACGATCTCGTCGCCCCGACGGCAGACCCGCGCGTGCCGTTCGGCGGCTGGAACGAGAGCGGCTTCGGCGTCACCCGCGGCGCCGAGGGCCTGCTGGAAATGACGCGGCCCAAGGCCGTGGTGTCCCAGCGTGCGGGGTGGCTGCCGCACCTCGACCCGCCACGCGAGAAGCTCGACCAGCTGGTCGTCGGCCTCTTGCGTATGTCCCACGGCCGCGGCCTCACCGAGAAGTGGCGTGGCCTGCGAGATGTGATTGCTGGATCAAAAAAGTAGCCGCAGATGCACGCGGATGAACACCGATGAACAAGTCTCATCCGCGTTAATTCGCGTGCATCTGCGGCCAATTTGGAGAAGCAAACGAAATGATCGCTGAAGCGAAATCGGGAAGCAGTGTCGTCGTCGTTGGCAGCGGCCTCGGCGGGTTGGCCGCCGCCTGCACCCTGGCCGCCCGCGGGCACCGGGTGACGCTGCTCGAACGGAGCGCATGGCTGGGCGGCAAGGCGGCCCAGCACCACATGGACGGCTACCGCTTCGACATGGGGCCGACCATCCTGACGGTGCCCTCGGTGCTGCGGCGCATCTTCGGAGAAGCCAACCTGAACGTCGACGACCGGATGGAGCTCGTGAAGCTCGACCCGCAGTGGCGGTGCTTCTTCGACGACGTCAACGGCAACGGCGGCGGCGTGCTGGACCTGACGGCCGACGAGGCCGCCATGCGCCAGAACCTCAACGCGTTCACCGGCCGGCAAGAAGTGGCCGACGGCTACGACAAGTTCATCGCCACCAGCGAGCGGCTGCACGAGATCTCCAACCGCTTCTTCTTCTGGAAGAGCGTCGGCGGCATCCGCGACACGATGGACCTCTCCACCACGTTCAACGCCGGCACGCTGAGCGACCTGCTGCAGCTCCGGATGGGCCGCACCGTGGCGGGCACCGTCCGCAGCCACGTGCCGGACGAGCGCGTGGCGCAGATGATCGACCACTTCACGCAGTACGTCGGCTCGTCGCCCGACGCGTCGCCGGCCGTGCTGTGCAGCATCGCCCACATGCAGACCAGTGAGGGCGTCTGGTACCCGATGGGCGGCACCCGCGCCGTGCCCGAGGCGCTCACCAAGCTGGCCGAGGAGCTGGGCGTCGACGCGCACACCAGCGCGCCGGTCAAGCGGATCATCGTCGAGAACGGCCGGGCCGTGGGCGTCGAGACCGAGGCGGGCGACCGCTTCGACGCCGACGCCGTGGTGTCCAACTCGGACAGCGTTCTGACGCACGACGAGCTGATCGGCGGCAAGCCCGCCTCGCGCTTCAAGCGGCGCCGGGGGTACGAGCCGGCGTGCTCGGGCGTGGTGCTGTACCTGGGGCTGGACAAGCGGTACGACCAGCTGCTGCACCACGACTTTGTGTTCTCGCGCGACCCGCACGAGGAGTTCGACTACATCTACAATAAGGGGCTGCCGGCGCCCGACCCCACGTGCTACGTCTGCGCGCCGGCGGTGACCGAGCCCGGCGTGGCGCCCGAGGGGGGCGAAGCCCTGTACATCCTTGTGCACACGCCCTACCGCCGCGACGGGCAGAAGTGGAGCGAGATGCTGCCCGGCTACCGGCAGACGATCCTCGACAAGCTGAAGCGGACCGCCGGCATGGACGACATCGAAGACCACATCGTCTGCGAGCACCACCTGACGCCCGAGGGCATCGAGAACCGCTACCACGTGCCCCGCGGCGCCATCTACGGGCTGGCTAGCCACGGGCGGTTCCTGGGCGCGTTCAAGCCCGCCAACCGCAGCCCGGACGTCCAGGGCCTGTACCTGGCCGGCGGCGCCGCCCACCCCGGCCCCGGCATGCCGATGGTTCTGATGAGCGGCTGGATCGCCGCGGACTCGCTGGACCAAGACCTGGCGGGCGTGCCGGCGTAGGCACACCGCCGAGGCCGCGGAGAACGCAGAGCTGCGATGGCAGCCGCATCGCGAACGCCGGAGGGGCTTCCAAGCCGCTGCCACGTGTGCGGCGCCCGCGTCGATCTAGACTACAGCCGCACCGGCGGCGACGCCCCCTGCCCCCGGTGCGGCGCCCTGCTTGTGCGGGCCGCCCAACTGGCGGTGCGTCTAGAAGCCGCCGTCCGGGCCCAGCTCGGGCTCGCCGACGAGGTGGAACTCGACGCCCTGCCCTTGCGGGGCTTCGGCGGCGATTCGCTCGACGTAGTCGAAGCCATGATGGAGCTTGAAGAAGGCCTTGACGATTGGTCGTTCGAGATCGACCGCGAGCAGCTTATGACGTTCGGCGATCTGATTCGCGCGGTCTTGGCGGCGAAGCAATGATGGCAGCCGCCATGCGTTCGGCGCCCTGCTTGTTTGCTTTGGGCTTGCCCGTAGGCAGCGGAGCGATTGAACCACGGAGGCACGGAGGACACCGAGCGAATCGTGCGTCTTCGGTCACCCCCCAGAGGCCGGCACGTGTGACTCGCCCCGGCGGCTGATTATCATTGGCCGTGGCGGCTACGCCGTTCTTGCGTTCCGTATCTCCGTGCCCTCCGTGCCCTCCGTGCCCTCCGTGCCTCTGTGGTGAATCCGTCAGCCAAGCCCGCCGCCGTCGCCCGTTACTCGCCGTGGCTAGCCGGGTGGTTCCGCTGGTACATCCGGGGCTACCTGCGGAAGCACTTCCACGCCGTGGCGATCTGCCGCGAGGGGCGGCCGGCCGTGGCCGAGGGCGAGCGGCTGGTGTTCTACCTCAACCACGCCGGCTGGTGGGACCCGCTGATCGCGCAGTTCGTGGCGGAGCGGTTCTTCCCGGGCCGGGTGGTCTACGCGCCGTTCGACGCCGAGGCGATCGCGCGTTACCCGCTGTTCGAGCGGCTGGGCTTCTTCGGCGTCGACCAGGCGTCGCGCCGCGGCGCCGCCGAGTTCCTGCGTACGGCCGGCGCCGTGCTGGGCGAGCCGGCCGGCAGCCTGTGGATGACCCCCGAGGGGCGGTTCTGCGACCCACGCGACGCGGCGGCCGAGTTCGAGCCCGGCCTCGCGCACCTGGCGTGCAAGCTGGCAGGCGACGGCGGCCGGCCGGCGGTGCTGACGCCGCTGGCCATCGAGTACCCGTTCTGGGAAGAGCGGTCGCCGGAGGCGTTGGTCCGCTTCGGGGCCCCCGTGCGTGCCGCAGAGTTCGGCGAGTATACTAAGCAACAGATGGGCGCCCTGCTCCGGGGCCGCTTGACCGACGCCCAGGCGGAGCTCGCGCGGCTGTCGATCGCCCGCGACGGCGCCGCGTTCGAGGTGCTGCTGGGCGGCGCCGGGGGCGTGGGCGGCGTCTACGACGCCTTCCGCCGGTTCAAGAGCCGCCTCGCCGGCGCCGAGCACCAAACGACGCACGGCCAGAAGCTGCAGACATGACCGCCACCGCCCTGCTGCTGTTGGCCCTCGCCTCGTTGGCCCTGTCGGCCGTGCCGGCTTACTTCTACTTCCGCAACGTCGGCGTCTTCCGCCCGCTGCCGCCCGCCGGCGGCGGGGACGAAGCAAGCGAGGAAGATGGCGCCGCGCCCGGCGATGAGCCGCTATCGGTCTTGATCCCCGCGCGGGACGAGGCGCGGAACATCGGCGACTGCATCGCCGCCGTGCTGGCCAGCGCGGGTCCAGACGACGAGGTGGTTGTGCTGGACGACCACTCCACCGACGGCACGCCACAGATCGTGCAGCGCCTCTCCGGGGAAGACCCACGCGTGCGGCTCGCGGCCGGCGACCCGCTGCCCGCCGGCTGGAACGGCAAGCAGCACGCCTGCTGGCAGCTCGCCCGGCACGCGCGGCGGGAGCTGTTTGTTTTCCTCGACGCCGACGTCCGGCTGTCGGCCGACGCCCTGCCACGCATCAAGCGGGCGATGGGCGCCGGCGTTGGCCTGCTGAGCGGCTTCCCACGCCAGGTGACCCGCACGCCGCTGGAGCGGCTGCTGATCCCGCTGATCCATTTTGTGCTGCTGGGCTTCTTGTCGCTGCGGCACCTGCGGCGGGAGCAGCGGCCCGAGTTCGCCGCCGGCTGCGGCCAGCTCTTCATCACCAGGCGTGCGGCGTACGAGCGGGCGGGCGGCCACCGGGCGATACGCGCCTCGCGGCACGACGGCATCAAGCTGCCGCGGCTTTACCTGGCAAGCGGGCAGACGATCGACGTCTTCGACGCCACAGACCTGGCGAGCGTGCGGATGTACGACGGCGCCCGCGCGACCTGGAACGGCCTGTCGAAGAACGCCGACGAGGGAGTCGCCTCGCCGCGGCTGATCGTGCCGGTCACCCTGCTGCTGCTGGGCGGGCAGGTGGCGCCGTGGGTCTTGCTGCTGTCGCCCGCGCCGCTGCCGGTGCGTCTGGTCGGCGGCGTCGCCGCGGTGTGCGGCCTGCTGCCGCGTCTGCACGCCGCGTGGCGGTTCCGCCAGCCGCTGCCGGCGGCCATCGCCCACCCGGTAAGCGTGCTGCTGTTCCTGGCGGTCCAGTGGGCCGCGCTGCTGGCGTCGCTGACGGGTCGGCAGGTCGCGTGGAAGGGCCGCCCCGCCACCGGCCAGCAGGCCGCCGATGCTTAGAACTAACGGACAAAACCGAAAGTCGGGGCAGGCGATCGGCGTTTCACGGCCGATTCCGCGGACATCGCCGCAAACGCCCGAGGATTTGTTCGCACGCTCTTGGAAGACCTGCCCGCGGCGGTAGGCGCGGCGTCGCCGGACAAGGCGGCAGCAGACGCACAAGCCGCGTCGCACGCCGCCAGCCTTTTCGGCCGAGCAGAGTCGCTACCCAGCGGCCCCAGCCGCGCGGCTGTCGCCGCTCCCTTTGGCGGGCAGGACGGGCTCGAGCGCTTCGCGTGGCAGGTAGTCCATGTCCCAGTGCGAGACCTGCTGCTGCTTGACCTCCTCGGTCCGGATGTACGCCTTCTTCGCTGCGGCGGAGGCTTGGCCATTGCTCTGCGGCGTGTTGTCTTTTGGTTGTGGGGCCATGGCGTCGGCTCGGGCGGTTTGATTTTGGTTGGGTGGCGGAGAAAGACTGTAGGCCCGCCCCGCTGCGCACCCACCCCGCCCAAGGTGTCGCCCGCACCTGCGCGAAGCCAACGCCCCTGCCGCGGCATGGCTCAGCCGCCTGGCGCGGCGGCTACGCCGTCTCCCACCGCACGGCGAGCAGCCGCGCTAGCAGCAGCAGCACCAGCGCCGACCCGCCCAGCACCATCAGCTCCGGCGCCAGCTCCGTGGGCGGCTGATCCCGCCAGAAGATCTTGTTGTAGCCGTCGATCGCCCACGCGTTGAACGTGAACCGCCCGGCCTGCTGCATGCTCTCGCTCATCAGGTACCGCGGCACCATGCTGCCGCCCAGGGCGGACATCGTAAGGATGAGGATCACGCTCACGGCGTTCAGCTGCCCGCGCGAACGGCACGCGGCGGCGAGCGTCAGGGCCAGGCTGGCCGCCGCGGCGACCGTGGCCAGCGTCATCAGCGTGAAGCCCGGCACGTGCCCCAGCAGGTCGACGCCAAAGACCAGCTGCGCCCACACAAACATGACGGTCACCTGCACGACGCCCACCAGCACGAGCAGCAGCCACTTGCCAAGGATCAGCTGCGTCATGCCCAGTCGGCTGCACATGAGCCGCTCGAGCGTCTGGTTCTCTTCCTCGTCCAGCAGCGACCCGGCGTTGCCTGTCGCGCTGAACAGCAGGAACATCACCGCGATGCCCGCGGCGTACATCGACACCACCGGGTTCGCCTTGTTTTCGGAGAAGAGGTCGATCATCTGCACCGCGGGCGCCCGAGCCATCGGCGCCCCGGCCGCGGCTGCGTCGGCGGCGCGTGAGTCGGCCGTGGGTGTGTTTGCGGCGTCGGCGTCGGGCGGCTGCGGCGTGTCGGTCACCGGGCGGCGGACGATCTCGACGCGCGGGCTGGGCGGGGACGCCGCTATGCCGCCGTCGCCTGACCGGGCGTTGGGCGGCGGCGCCCCAGGCCGGTCGCCTGCCGGCCCGCCCGGCGCGCGCGTGCGTTCAAGCGCCGCGGCGGCGGCGACCTGACCCGCCACTTGGCGGACGAGCGACTCGATCATCCTCGGCGCCACGGGGTCCGACGAGTCGGCCACCAGCCGCAGCGGCAGCGGCTGGTCGGCCGCAAGGCTGTCGGCCCAGCCCTCGGGCGCCACGAGGAAGATGGCCGCCTCGCCCCGCAGCAGCTTGCCGTGCGCCGCGTCCAGGCCGCCGGCCGGGTCGTCGGCGCCGTACCGCTCGGCCACCGGCTCGTACAGCACCAGGGCGTTCTCGGTGACGCCCTCCATCAGTCGCCGGCTCAGATCGCCGCCGTCTAGGTCGACGGCCGTCAGGCGGATCGGCTTGGTTTTGCCGGCGCCCAGTTGCTTGTCGAAGATCAGCGCGAAGATCGTGAAGAAGACCACCGGCACGACAATCGCAAGCAGCATCTCGACCTTGTTGTGGCGGAGCCGCTGCAGCCCGATGCGGACAACTTGGAGGATCATGCGGCGGCCGGGGCAAGAGCTAGCGGTTTGTCGTGATCGGGCGGGGCGGCCCGTTGTGCGGCACGATCGTTCTACCGCCCGATCGTTGTACGGCCCGATCGTTGTACGGCCCGATCGTTGTACGGCAGGGTTGTTTAGTCGGCGCCCGCGGAGGCAGGGCGTGGGCCCGGCGCCCCACTTGGCGCCCGCGGCGTCACTCCCGCAGCTCCCGGCCGGTGAGGTGCAGGAAGACCGCGTGAAGCGTGGGGGCGTTCACCTCGATGTCGGCGATGCGGCCGCCGGACGCGTCGACCTCTTCGATCAGCTGCGGCAGCTCCGTGGCGATATCGCCGATGCGGGCCTCCAACGCCCGCCCGTCCGCGTCGAGCGCGAAGCCGTTCACCCGCGACAGCGGCGCCTCGAGCGCGACACGTACCCGCCGCTCCCGGCCGATGGTCTGGTCGATCAGCTCGGGCAGCGTCCCCTCGGCAACGACGCGGCCGTGGTCGATGATCACGATGCGGTCGCACCGCTGCTCCGCTTCTTCGAGGTGGTGCGTGGTGAGGACGATCGCCGTGCCGGTGTCGCGTAGGTGGTCCAGCATGCCGAAGATGCGTTCGCGGCTCTGCGGGTCGACGCCCACGGTGGGCTCGTCCAGCAGCAGGACGCGGGGCTCGTGCAGCACGCCGCAGGCGATGTTCACCCGCCGCTTCATGCCGCCGGAGAAGGTCTTGGTAAGCGCCGCGGCGCGGTCCTCAAGGCCGGTCCACTCGAGGGCCCAGCCGACGCGCTCGCGGAGCGTGCGGCCGCGGAGGCCGTGGAACCGCCCGAAGGCCAGCAGGTTTTCCCGGGCGGTCAGGTCGGGGTAGATGGCCAGCTCTTGGGGGACGAAGCCCAGCTCCTCCCGCCGGCCGGTGCGGGGGAGGCGGCGGCCCAGCAGCTCGATGTCGCCGCCGTCGGGCGCCACCCGCCCACAGATGCACCGCGCCAGCGTCGTCTTGCCGGCGCCGTTGGGTCCCAGCAGCGCCAGCCGCTCGCCCTCACGCACGCGGAGCGAGACGCCCTCGAGCGCCGCGAAGGCGCCGAACCGCTTCTCGACATCGCGTACCGACAAGACGGGCATAGCAACGCAAACTGGGTAAAGGCGGAGCGCTGCAGCGGCTCTTGAGTTGGCGTGGCCATCTGGCTGCGTGCTGGTTCCCGCGGCGGCGTCGGGCTGCATCGACGATGCACCGCATCGCCTGCTTCGCACCGCTTGCCGCAGAAAACACCCCTTCGCCATCTGGCTACGCAAACCCAACATCCGCTGTTGCAGGCGTGGCCCGGGGCGGGCCACGCCCCTACAGTCTAGGGTTTTTCGGCATCCGCCACTGCATTCATCCGCCCCACAAACGCCTTTGCTGCACGTTTTTTACAGCGATATGGCGGAGCTGCCGCTGCCGGACAAGCACGCCTTCCCCAAGCAGAAGTACGCGTTGACCCGCCGGCTGGTTCAATCCCTCGCCGAGCGGCGGGGCAACCCCCTGGGCGTCACGCTCCGGCCCGGCCCGCGGGTCACACGCGAAGAGCTGCTGCGTGTCCACACGCCGGAGTACATCGACGCGGTGTTCACGGGAACGCTGACCGAGCGGCACCAGCGGGCGATTGGCTTCCCGTGGTCCGAGGGGTTTGTGCAGCGGCAGCTGCACTCTACCGGCGCCACGCTAGCAGCCGCCCGGGCGGCGGTGTACGCGGCCAACGGCCCCGCCACAGCCCACGCCAGCGGCCACGCCGGCGGCCCGGTGATTGACCAGGCCACCTGGGGCGCCCATCTTGCCGGCGGCACCCACCACGCCTTCGCCGACCGCGGGCAGGGCTTCTGCGTCTTCAACGACGTGGCGGTCGCCATCCGCACGCTGCGGGCCGAGGGGCGGATCGACGGCGCCCTGGTCATCGACTGCGACGTGCACCAGGGCAACGGCACGGCCGCCCTGTTCCGCGACGACCCGCGTGTGTTCACCTTCTCCATCCACGGCGCCAAGAACTTCCCGCTGAAGAAAGAGGCGAGCGACCTCGACGTGCCCCTGCCCGACGGGTGCGGCGACGAGGAGTACCTGCGGCTGCTCGGCCCGGCGCTCGACCGGGTCTTCGCAGCCAGGCACGCCGTCGGTGGCGGCCGCGCGGCGATCTTCTACCTCGCCGGGGCGGACCCGTTTGTGTCCGATAAGTACGGCCGGATGAAGCTCACCAAGCCGGGCCTGCGCGAGCGTGACCGCCGGGTGCTGACGCGGTGCCGGGCGGCCGGGCTGCCCACGACCGTGGTGCTGGGCGGCGGCTACGCGCGGGACGTCAACGACATCGCGGAAATCTACGCCGCGACGATTGAGGAGGCCGCGGCAGCGGCCTGTGGAAGCCCCAGCGGCTAGGCCGGCCAGCGGGCCCGCCGCTGTGTGCGGCGCCGTGGCGTGCCGCCTGCAGCTCCCTCAGCACGCGGACGATCATGAAGCACCGCCGCGTCACGGCCGGCCTCCCTGATCCAGAGCTCTGCCTGGCCCGACCTCACCGAGGCATGGTGACACCCAACGAAGCGGCGCAGAAGGCCGGCGTCGCGTTCGCGTAACCCCACCACGCGGAACGGCACGCCGCATCACATGTTGTCCTTCACCAGCTGCTGCTCTTGGTCGCTGATGAACTGCTCGATCTGCGGCTCGTACTGGCTGGTGTCCATCAGGGCGAAACCGATGAACAGCACCGCAAACGCCAGCGTGATCAGCAGGATGATGCCGTGCAGGGCTTTGTCGTTGCGCAGGTGCATGAAGATCAACGCGACCAGCGCCGCCTTGACCGTGGCGATGCCGAGCGTGATCCAGATCTCGCCTCGGGCCAGCACGCCCGAGATGCCGAACTGCGTGGCGAGCTCGAGCTCCGAAAGATCGACCACCGCTAGCGCCGAGGTCAGAAACGTCAACGCCACCAACGCGGCAAACGTTGTAAACAGCGTCGGTAGGCTGGTGACGTGGTGGTGCGATTCGGAAGACATAGACGGTTGCGTGCCTCGGACGAACAGGCTCCCTCGGTCGCGGTGTGTTTCCGCCGGTTGCGAACGGCTTTGCCGGTCTTAGTCGATCAGGTACAGCAGCGGGAACAGGTAGATCCACACTAAGTCGACCAAGTGCCAGTACAGCCCGACGTACTCCACCGGGCCGTAGAACTCGGGCGAAAAGTCGCCGCGGGCGATCCGGCCAATGATCCACGCGATCACCGCGATGCCGGCGAAGATGTGGATCGCGTGCACGCCCGTCATGGCGAAGTAGATGCTGAAGAAGTTGCCCTGGGTCACCTCCATGGGGGCTACGACGTCGTCCGGGCTCGGCCCGGGGACGGTTTGGACGGCGGCCGCCATCGGGGCAGCGGCCGCGCCGGCGGCTGCGGCGGGTTCGGCGTCCGCGTGTTCCTCGGCGTGCTGGCCGTCTGCGTGCTCTTCACCGCTGTGGGCTGCGTCGGCGGCCTTGGCTTGGCTGCTGTGATCGCCCTCGTGATGGTCACCGTCGCTGTGGTGTCCGTCGCTGTGGCTGGCGTGGCCGCCGTCGTGCGAGTCGTGGTGTGCGGCCCCGGCCTGGATGCCGCGGGCGATGACGATGCCCATCGCCATGCCGAAGATGCAGAGCCCCAGCCCGGTGGAGACAGCGCCCCAGCTCTGCCGGTCGCCGCGGAAGCACTGCGTGAACTTGAACAGCAGGAAGCCGCCCAACGCTGTCAGGCACAGCGTGCAGAACAACGCCATGCCGCCGGCGAAGCCGTCCGACCAGACGCCAGCGTTGGCGATCTTCGCCGCTTGGAGGCTGCCCGCCGCTTGGTCCGACAGGCGCTCGGCTTCGAGCTTGGCGGTCGCCAGCTCGACCGGGTCGGCGATCTCGGCCAGCGCTGCGGTGGCTTCGGCTGCGGCCTGCTCCGCGGCCTCGGCCTCTTGAGTGACGTCCGCTGTGAGCGCTTGCTGGGACTGCCGGTAGCTATCGACCAGCAGGCCGCTTAGGCCCGACGCGAAGACGTAGCACATCAGCACCCAGCCAAGACCCGCCAGCCAGGCGCCCTTGCCGCTGCCCATCCGGTACATGGAGTAGCCGCCGACGCTGGTCAGGCCGCCGATGACGGCGCTCCAGAGGAACGGGCCGAGCAGCTGCTTGTGCAGGCCGGTCTCGCCGAGGGCTTTGGGGCTGTACAGGCCGGCCCAGAACAACCCCTCGTCGAACTTGTACGCGTACTCGACGACCTTCACGCCCATGAACAGGCCCGCGCACGCCAGCGTAAAGACGTGCAGCCAAAGCAGCAGCTCTTGCTGGTTCTTCTGAGCTGCACGCACGCCCCAAGCGATCGCCAGGCTGCTCGCCAGCAGCACCACGGTGTTGAGTGCGCCGAGCGTCGGGTTCAGGTACTGCGACGCACCGACGAACACCTCCGGGTGGTTCATCCGGTACACGGCGTAGGCCACAAACAGGCCTGCGAAGAACAGCACCTCCTGCGCGAGGAAGAGCCAGATGCCTAGCTTGCCGGCGTCGAACTGCTGGTCCGGCGTGTCGAAGTGGTGGGCCAGCCACTCGGGGTGGTCGTGCCCGTGATCATTGTGGTCGCCCTGATCGGCGGCGTTGGGCTCAGCGATTGCGGCGGTCGCCATGAAATGACCGCGGAGGCACGCAGGGCACGGGGCAGGATCGCCCCGCGGCGGCTTTGCGTCCTCTGCGTCCCTCTGCGATGGATTTGTGCGTTAGCTGTTCACGGTAGCCGGCTGCGGCGCCGGCTTGGCCCCGCGGGTCAGGTCGGGC
>JBCCQL010000003.1:0-27479 GCA_039024355.1 Planctomycetota bacterium | reverse complement strand
GGCAGGGCGAGTGGTCCGACCCGATGGTGTCGATCTGCCCCGCGGTGACCGCCTGCCACAACGCTTCGCGGTGCCGACCCTCGCGGATGGGCGGCGCGCACTTCATCAGAGTCGCCCCGTCCGGCACGTCGTCGGCGGCGAAGTGCAGGTAGTGCGGGCACGTTTCGACCGTGATCGGCAACCCTTCTTGCTTCGCGGCGTTGATGGCGGGCAGCGCGTCGCTGTTGGCCAGGTGTACGATGTGCACCGGGCAGCCGGTGTCGCGGCAGACACGGATCACCATCTCGATGGCGGCCGATTCCCACCCGGGCGGGCGCGACGCCAGGTAATCCGCGTACCGTCGGCTCGGGGTGAGCGGGGGCAAGGTTGACGGCCCGGGCAGCTCGGCGTGTACCAGCAGCGGCGTGCCGAGCTCGGCGAGTTTGGCGCCCACAGCCCGCAGGTCGTCCTCACCGGCGGCGGGGAATTCGTCCAGGCCCGAATCGCACAGGAAGGCTTTGATGCCGGCGACACCCTCGCCCGCCAGCTCCGCCGCCGCGTCTGCCGAGCCGGCAACCAAGCCGCCGTAGAAGGCCACGTCTACCCGCAGCTTGCCACGCGTGGCGTCACGCTTGTGTGCCAACGCCGAGTGGCTGGTGGTGACGGGGCTGCTGTTCAGCGGCATGTCGATCAGCGTCGTGACGCCACCCGCAGCCGCGGCCGCGGTGGCCGTGGCGAATCCTTCCCAGTCGGTCCGCCCAGGCTCGTTGATGTGCACGTGGGCGTCAACCACGCCGGGCGCGATCAGCGCATCGCCGGCGTCGATCAGCGGGGCGTCGCCCGCAGCGTCCTGCGTAGCGCGGACGATCGTGCCCGCGTCCACCAGCAGCGCCGCCTCTACCACGCCTTGCGGCAGCAGGACACGCCGGCTCTTGATGGCGTAGCGGCTTGGCGGCTGCGGGGCGGTCAATCCACGGGCCCCGCTTCGCCGCGGCCGATCGTCGCCGAGATATTGCCGTAGGGTTCGTCGGTAGGCACGAACACGGCGTTGTTGTTCTCGATGCCGAAGGGCGAAAGGTCCGCCAGCAGGTGGTGCTGGTTGGGCATGGTCAGGCTGATCTCGTCCAGCTCCACGCAGGCGCCGAGCGACGCCTCGGCCATGGCGTAGAGCGTGTGCTGGACCGACTCGCTGTGGTGCGTCGCGAACACGGTCAGCAGCTGCTCCCGCACCACGAGCCGAGTAGCCGGCCAGTCCGCGTCGGGGTCCGTGCACGGCCACTCGGCGTCGATGGTCGTGGCGAAGATGCGGTCCTCGGCCGGGCGGAGTGTTGTGAGCTCGTCGGTGTGGTAGCCGGTGAATGCTGAGCCGGTGGTCTTCAGCACCTGCAGCCCCGTCAGCCCCGAGGTCTGGCTGACGCCCCCGTCTTCGGCCATCACGCCGCAGCAGAATCGCTCTTTGCCCGGGTGGCAAAAGCTGTGGGCGTGTGGCTGTCCCGCAACGCTGAGGCGGCGCCACGGCGTTTGCTCCACGCGTACGGCCGCGGCGTTTACGTGGGCGTACTTGGCGTGCATGTGCTTGGCGAGGAGGCCGGCAAAAGCCTCGGCCGACTCCACGCCGTGCCGGCCGGCGAGGGCGTACACCGTGTTCTTCATCGTGTCGGTGGGCACCACCAGCGCGTTGTCCGCTGCCGTGTAAGCGGCGTCGAAGTCGCCCATCAACTCGATCGTGCACGCCAGCTCGGCAAAGTCGTGATGCTCGCCCGTGCGGCGGATCGTCGAGACACGCACCCGAGACTTGCCGTAGTTCTGGCGGAGGACAGTGGCAGGCATAAGCGGCGGTGGACCGTGGATGAAAGTTTGTGCTGGTGTCAAAGCGTTACGTGCCAGCCAGCCGGCGGAGCGTCTCGGCCAGCACCTGCACACCGGCGTGGATCGCCTCGGGCGAGGCGTACTCCTCGGGCCGATGGCTGACCCCGCCCCGGCACGGGATGAAGATCATACCCGTCGGCGCGACCTGCGCCATGAACAGCGAATCGTGGTACGCCCGGCTGATCATCCGCTGGCTGGCGTGGTCGAGCGCGGCGGCGGACTCTTCCACGGCGGCGATGACTTCCGGTGAGCACGCCGCGGGCGGGTCGGCGTTGAGCACCTCAATCTCGGTGGCCTGGCCGTGCTCCTCGCCGAGCGTCGCGGCGCGCGACCGGACCTCCGTCAGCACACGGTCACGCCGGGCAAGGTCGATGTCGCGGATGTCGATCTCTGCGGTCACGCGTGACGGGATGCTGTTCACGGCGTTGGGGTGAACCTTGAGGCAGCCGGCGGTCGCCACGGTGTCGTCGCCGCCGTGCTGGACTGCCGCTGCACGCACGGCCAGCGTGAGCCCGGCGGCGGGCAGCAGGGCGTCGCGCCGGTCGGCCATCAGGACGGCCCCGGCGTGGCCGCCCGAGCCTGTGTACTGCACGCGCAGGGTGGCTGGCGCCGCGATGGCGGTCACCGCCCCGATAGCAGCGCCCGCCTGCTCCAGCAGCGGCCCTTGCTCGATGTGCAGTTCGACAAACGCGTGGTACGCCCCGGCGGCCAGGCGTGTGGTGGCCAGGTCGCCCGCGAAGCCCGCCTGTGCCCTGAGGTCGGCGAACGCCACGCCGCGTTCATCGGTCAGGGCGTCGGCTTCGCGCGGGTCGAGCAGGCCCACCATCAATCGGCTGCCCAGGCACCCGACGCCGTAGCGCGTGGGCTCCTCGGACGTGAACATGACCAGCTCGATCGACCGGCGGGGCCGCCACCCCTCGGCCTGCAGCGTGCGGATGGCTTCGAGCCCGCCCAGCACGCCGACCGTGCCGTCGTACTTGCCCGAGTACGGAATGGCGTCGCAGTGTGACCCGGTGGCGACGGCGGGCAGCGTATCGTCTTCTCCCCGCCAGCGGGCGAAGACGGTGCCCGCGGCGTCGGTGCGGACCGTGAGGTCCGCCTGATCGTACAGCCCGGCAAGGTACTGCCTCGCGGCGAGGTCCGCTTCGCTTAGCATAACCCGCGTGACGGCCGGCCCCGCCGCGTCGGAAAACTCCGCCAAGCGGTCGAGCTCGCTGCACACGCGATCGGTCTGCACACGCGGTTCTGGCATCGGGCCGTTCACGCCTCACGCCCGGCGAAGCCCGGCTTCTCGGTCAGTCGGTCGCGGTGAACGTCCTTGTAATACAGGTATTTTGCCGGCTGCTTGCCCATGGCGACAAACCACTGCGGGCAGTAGGACGCCATCCAGATGATGTCGCCTGCTTGTACCGGGTGCCAGTCATCGCCCAGGCGGTAGACGCCTTCGCCCTGCAGCATGATCAGGCCGTGCTCCATGACGTGCACCTCGACCTGCGGCAGCCGTGCCCCGGGCTGGTAGGTGAACAGGTTCACCGCCATGTCAAACGCCGGCTCCGCGGGCAGGAGCGTCTGCAGCAGCAGGTCGGCGTCTCCTTGGAAGGCCTCGCCCGGTGCATCGCCGGCCCGCCCAATGACCGCAGACGCCGGCCCTTCGCCGCTGGGCACGTAGGGCTTCTCGAACACGATCAGCTTCGCGCCCTGCTGCCCGGCGGTGAAGCGGCGGTCCTCGGCGGGCGGTAAGAAAAAATACTCGCCCGTCCCAAGCGTTTGCCCGGCTGGGCCGCCGGGCGGCGAGTCTTCGAAGGCAACCGCCCCCTCCGCGACAAACGCAAACCGCGAAACCCCCGCGCCCGGGCCGCCGCTCACGCTGCCGGCCGCCATCTCGGCGGTGTAATGGGTGAAGCGTGCGCCGATCTCGGGCGCGATGTGAACCACGGCCGTGGCGTCGGTCCAGCCGGGCAGCGGCGTCGGGACAAACGTGTCGGGCGTGATCAACGCGTAGTCTGCCGTTCGCCGGCTACGCGTCACGCCGTTCAGAAGCGGGGCTTGGTCTAGCACGGCGGCAGTCTACCAAACCCAAAGCCCGGCGGGGACAGCCGGCTTCACGCCCGCGTGGCAAGCCCGCCGGCCGGCTGCGGCTCGCGGTCGGCAATCTTGAGCAGTGCCCGCCACAGCACGCGGAGCGCCGTCGCCACGTCAGCTTGGCTGACTGACTCGTCCGGGTGGTGGCTCACGCCGCCGGCGCACCGCAGGAACAAGATGCCGCTAGGGAACCGGTTGGCCATCACCACCGCGTCGTGGCCGGCCCCGCTGGCCATGGCGTGCGTCGGCAGGCCTTCTTCGGCGATCGCGTCACCAAGGATCGCTTGGCAGCCGGCGTCGCAGACCGTGGCGGCCTGCTGCTCGCACCATTCGAGCCGGCAACCGATGCCCGCCTGCTTGGCGATCTGCATCGCGGCGCGGTGCACCTTGACGAAGCCGGTCTCTCGCTCGCTGTCGTCGATGTGCCGCAGGTCGAGCCGCACGGCGACCTCGGCCGGGATCACGTTGGCGACGTTCGGCGTGAGTTCTAGGCGGCCCACCGTCGCCAGCAGTCCTGGCCGACGCTTGGCGGCCTGCTCGACCTCGACGATGAACCTGGCGGCCGCGGGCATCGGGTCTTTCCGCAAGGCCATGGGCACGGTGCCGGCGTGGCCCATCTCGCCGGTGAAGCGGAAGCACGCCCGCGTCTGGCCCGCGACCCCGGTGACGACGCCCAGCGGCAGGCCCGCTTCTTCGAGTACCGGGCCCTGCTCGATGTGGGGCTCGATGAACGCCGCTACGTCGCTCGCGGCGTAGGCCGCTGTGTTGAGTTCGGCCGTGTCGCAGCCGAAGTGCGTCAGGGCGTCGGCCAGGCGGACGCCGCCGTCGTCCAGACGTTCCAGCAGCGGGTCGCCCGGCCTGAGGTCGCCGGCGAGGGCCCTCGATCCGATGTACGGCGATTGGTACCGGATGCCTTCTTCTTCCGAGAAGCCAATCACGTCCAGCGAAACCGGCAGCGAGGCCCCGGCCTGCTGGCACAGCTCTGCCAAGCCAAGGCCCAGCAGCACGCCCAGCGTGCCGTCGAAGCGGCCGGCGTTTACGACCGTATCCAGGTGTGAGCCGATCAGCACCGAGCGGCCGCCGCCAGCGGCCGCGGCACGCCTGCCGATCAGGTTGCCCGCGGCGTCGATGCGGGTCGCCATGCCTGCTGCGTGCATCCAGCCTTGCAGCCGGCGGTGCGTCTCTTGCATGGCGGGCGAGCAAAACAGCCGCTGCAGACCTCCCTCGAGGTCTGTGCAAGCCGCCAGCTCGACAGCCCGCTTCATGACGCGGGCACTCGCGTCCTCAAACTGGGCCGCCTCAGGCTGGGCCGTCTCAAACTGGGAGCGGGTCGGCGTAGCGAGGCGTTGCTCGGCGGGGCTTGGCATACACGGTCTGGCTGAGCTGGGCGACGCACTCACCGGAGCGGGCGACCGACGTTGGTCGGCACGCACTGTTCGGCGGCAGTCGGAAGGTATTGCGTGGGTGGCCGCCAAGGGCGACGCCGCGGCTGCAAAATCGGCAAGCCGGAGTCAACACTGCCGCGTCGGGCGAGGCCTCGCGGGCGGGGCTTCTATGCGGACGGCGGCATATCGCGTTTACCCGTCCGGAGTTGGCCCAGTATAGTAGAGCAGCCGGGCCTCGCCAGCCGAGTTGGCGCCGCTGCGGTCTTGCGTTGTGCCCGCCCCGGCGGTCCTGCCCGTCGGTTCCTTCCGGTTCGCCTCTCCGCCTTCCGCCCGCAGCCCGCCCGCAGCCATGCCCGCAGTTCGGCAGCACATCTCGTTCGTGTTGAACGGCAGCCCGTGCGAAGTCGCCGGGGAAAACGCCCTGTTGACCGTCAGCGAATACCTGCGGCAGCGACGCGGGCTGATCGGCGTGAAGACCGTTTGTTCCGAAGGCGACTGCGGGTCATGCTCGGTGCTGGTTGGCCGGGTCGACGGCGACGCCGTGCGGTACCTGCCGATTGATTCGTGCATCCAGTTCGTGTTCCAGCTCGACGGCGCTCATCTGGTGACGGTCGAGGGGCTAGCCGACAAGGGCTCTCTGTCCGCGGTGCAGCAGTCGATGGTCGGTTGCCACGGCTCGCAGTGCGGCTTCTGCACACCCGGCTTCGTGGTCGCCATGACCGGGCTGCTCGAAGCGTCGGGCGGCGAGGGCTGCGGCGACGAGATCGACGATCACCAGTGGCGTGAGGGGCTCTCGGGCAACCTGTGCCGCTGCACCGGCTACACACAGATCCTCGAAGCGGGGCAGCGGGCGGCCAGCGGCGCGTGGTCACGCCTAGCAGAGCGTTACCCCGACGCACCCGTGATTGCCAACGCCGCCGCCTGCAAGTCGCAGCCCTTCCACATCGCCGGCGGGGCAGCGGCCGAACGCACCAGCAACGGGCTGCTTACCAACGGGCAACGCAGCAATGGGCAACCCGCCGTGGCGGCGCCGCAAGTCTATTCGCCTATCGAGCTGCGAGACGCGTTGCAGTTCCGCCAGGAGCAACCTGGCTGCACGGTCGTCGCCGGCGCGACCGACCTTGGCGTGCAGCGGAACAAAGGGCGCCGCGCGTTCACGACGCTGCTCGACCTGAGCCGCCTCGCCGAGCTGCGGCAGATGGGCGAAACGCACGCCGGCGCCAACGGCAGCCGCTCCGCGGTGCTGCAGGCCGGCGCCATGGTCACGTGGACGGAGCTGCTCGCCTGGTGCCGGGAGCACCTAACCGAGTTCGGCAACGTCTTGACGCTGTTCGGCTCGCCTCAGATCCGGCACGCCGGCACGCTGGGCGGCAACATCGTCAACGCGTCGCCCATCGCAGATTCCCTGCCGCTGCTGCACGTCATGAACGCCCGGCTGCGGCTCCAGAGCACGGCCGGCGCCCGAGAGGTTGATATCAACGACTTCTACCGCGGGTACAAGCAGCTTGATCTGCAGCCGACCGAATTGCTGACGCGTGTCGACCTGCCGCTGCCTTCGCCGCAAGAAAAGCTTCGCCTCTACAAGGTGTCTCGCCGCAAGGACATGGACATCTCGACCTTCACCGCCGCGGTGCGCATGCGGCTGGAGGGTGACACGATCGCCGACGCCGGGCTTGCCTTCGGCGCCGTGGGGCCAACCGTGCTCAGGCTCCCCGAGACCGAGGCGATGCTCGCGGGCCGCGTGTTCTCGGCAGAGACCATGCGAGACGCCGGCGACGTGGCGACCCAAGAGATTACGCCGCTGTCGGATGTGCGCGGCTCGTCGGACTACCGCTACCAGCTGGCGAGGAACGTGCTGCTGAGGTTCCACGCCGAGCAGCAGCCCGGCGCCCCAGCCGCCGCCAACTAGCCCCTGGGAGGGACCCATGCCGAGCGTCGGCAAATCGATCCCGCACGAGTCCGCCATTGGGCACGTCACCGGGTCGGCCGCCTACCTGGAAGACCTGCCACCCCGCCGCGACGAGCTGCTGGTTGGCTTCGTGGGCAGCCCCATCGCGAGCGGGCGGATCACGGGCATCGACACCGCCGCGGCGGCGGCGTTGCCGGGCGTCGCGGCGGTGCTGACGGCCCGGGACATCCCCGGCCACAAGACAATCGGCCCGCTGTTCCGCGACGAGCCGGTGCTGGCCGACGGCGAGGTGCTGTACGTCGGCCAGCCGGTTGTGCTGGTCGCCGCAGAGACGGAAGAAGCCCTCGCGGCGGCACGCGACGCGGTGCGTATCGACATCGCGCCGACCGAGGCGATCCTGTCGATCGAGAAGGCAGTAGAGCTCGGCCGGTTTATCGGACCGCCTCGGAGGATCGCCCGCGGCGACGCGGCGGCCGCCATGGCCGAGGCGCCCCACCGGCTGTCGGGCGTGTTCCACAACCTGGGGCAGGAGCAGTTCTACTTCGAGTCGCAGGCCGCCCTGGCGTGCCCCGGCGAGGAGGGGCAGATCGTCGTCCACTCGTCGACGCAGAGCACAACCGAAGTGCAGCACGTCGTGGCCGAGGCGCTCGGCCTGGGCATGCACGAGGTGGTGTGCGTCTGCAAACGGATGGGCGGGGCCTTCGGGGGCAAAGAGACGCAGGCGGCCCTGCCGGCCATCTTCGCCGCGCTGGTCGCCCACAAGACGGGCCGCTCTGCCCGCCTGGTGTACGGCAAAGACGAAGACATGCAGTCCACCGGCAAGCGGCACCGCTACCGTAGCGAGTGGGAGGCCGGCTTCGACCACGACGGCCGCATGCTCGCCTACCGCGTGCAGTTCTACTCCGACGGCGGCGCCGCGGCGGACCTGTCGACGGCCGTCATGGAGCGGTCAATGCTCCACGCGGAGAACAGCTACTACGTTCCGGACATCGAGATCAACGGGCGTGTCTGCTTCACCAACTACCCGCCGAACACCGCCTTCCGCGGGTTTGGCGGGCCGCAGGGCATGGCCGTGATGGAGTCGGTCATGCAGGCGATCACCGAGTACCTGGGCGATCGACCACCAGCTCAACCGGCGACGAATGGCAGCGCTCCGGCCAAACGCGAACGCTCCACCGCTACGGGCGCCCCCACCGCAGGCATCGACGCCCTCCGCATCCGCCAGCGGAACCTCTACGGCGTCGGCCAGCGGGACGTCACGCCCTACGGCCAGCACTTCGTCAAGAACCACCTGCCCGAGATCACCGAGACGCTGGCGACGCGCTGCCGCTACCGCGAGAGGCTGGCGGAAGTTCAACGGGCGAACAGCTCGGACCCGCTCTGGCTGCGTGGCATCGCGCTCACGCCGGTGAAGTTCGGCATCTCGTTCACCACCAAGTTCTTGAACCAGGCGAACGCCCTGGTGAACGTCTACACGGACGGCACCGTGCAGGTCTCGACCGGCGGCACAGAGATGGGCCAGGGGCTGCACACCAAGATCCGCCAGCTGGTGGCCGACGACTTTGCCGTGCCGATCGACCGTGTGCGGGTGATGCCGACATCGACCGAGAAGAGCAACAACACTTCGCCGACGGCCGCGTCGGCCGGGACGGACCTGAACGGCGCCGCGGCGCTCGAGGCGTGCCGGCAGATCCGGCAGCGGCTTGAAGGCTACGCCGCGCGGCTGTTCGCCTCGCCGGAGCTCGGCCTGACCGAGTCGCCCGCCCACGTCGTGTTTGCCGACAACGCCGTGCACGACCGCCGCAACCCGGACCAACAGATCGGCTTCCCGGAGCTGTGCGACCGCGCCCGGCGGGACCGCATCGACCTGGGCGCCCGCGGCTTCTACGCCACGCCTGGCGTGGACTACAACCGGGAGACCGGCCGCGGCAACCCGTTCCTGTACTTCACGCAGGGGGCCGCCGCCGCCGAGGTCAAGATCGATCGCTTCACCGGCGAACTGACCGTGACGCGGGCCGACGTGCTGATCGATATCGGCAAGAGCATCAATCCGGGCGTCGACCGCGGCCAGGTGATCGGCGGGTTCATCCAGGGCATGGGGTGGGTGACCAACGAGTGCCTGGTGTACGACGAGCATGGCGCCCTGCTGAGCCACTCGCCGACCACCTACAAGATACCGGCCGTGACCGACGTGCCCGCCGTCTTCAACTGCGACATGTTCCCCAACGACGACAACACCGAGAACATCCGCCGCAGCAAGGCCGTCGGCGAGCCGCCGCTGATGCACGCGTTGGCGGTGTGGTGCGCGGCCCGGCACGCGTTGTCGTGCGTCTCGCCGGCGGCGTCGCAGGCGTTGCGGCTGCCGGCGACGGGCGAGGAGCTGCTCCGCTGCCTGACGCTGGCGGCCGGAACGGGGCCCGAACCGACCGCTCGGCGGGCGGCGCCCCTCACCGCGGGCCGCGTGTAGCCATGCCCGCCCGCTCGTACATCGCCAACCTGTCGGAGCTATCGGCCGCGGGCAACGCGTTCGTTAGCGTGACGCTGGTCGACGCCGTCGGCAGCACGCCGCAAGACAGCGGCGCCAAGATGCTGGTGGACGCCACAGGCCTGCGGCACGGCACGGTGGGCGGCGGCCGCGTCGAGCAGCAGGCCATCCTCCACGCCCAGGCGATGCTGGCCGGCGGGGGGCAGACGCAGCTGGTCGAGTGGAACCTGCAGCGCGACGTCGGTATGACGTGCGGCGGCGTCGTGAAGCTGTTCTTCGAGCCCTACAACGTGCGGCCCTGGCGGGTCGCGCTGTTCGGCGCCGGGCACGTGGCGCAGGCCTTGGTGCCCGTGCTGCTGCAGCTGGATTGCGTCATCGAGTGCCTCGACTCGCGGCAAGACTGGCTCAACCGCATGCCAGACGCAACCCAGCTCACGCGGACGTGCGAACCGGACCTAGCTAGCCGCCTGCCGAGCCTTGCCGCCGAAGACTTCGTGCTGTGCATCACGATGGGGCACCGCACGGACCGCCCCATCCTCGAAGCCATCCTCAAGCGGGACGAGCCGCCGCCGGTGTACCTGGGCGTGATCGGCAGCCGGGCCAAGCGGAAGGTGCTGGTCCGTGAGCTGATCGCGGCGGGCGTTCAGCCGGACCGCGCCGAGGCGTTCCGCTGCCCCATCGGCCTGCCGCTGGGGTCGAACCAGCCGGGCGAGATCGCCGTGAGCGTAGCGGCGGAGATGATCCAGGTGCGCGACGCGTTGCGTGGCCCGCGGCACACGGCCGGTCCCTCACCACCAGCCTAGCAGCTTCCAGTACGGCAGGCCGACGCCCAGCCAGACGGCTAGGTGCGCCAGCGACACCAGCAGGCCGACGCGGAACCAACGCCCCGCGGGCACGTAGCCCAGCCCGAAGTAGATGACGATCGGCCCGCTCGAGTAGTTGGTCAGGCAGCCGCAGAGGTTCGAGAAGTAGGCGACCAGGCCGACCAGCAGCAGCGGCGGCGCCCCGGCGGCCCCGTCACCAGCAGCGGAGCCGACGGCGAAGAACGCCCCGGCGAAAGCCAGGATGTGGCCCGTCAGCATGCTAAAGGCGTACATCGAGTAGAAGTAGACCACCGCCAGGCCAACCGCTGTGGCCACCGCCGGCCAGCCCTGCACCCACCCGCCGGCGGACGCGGCGAACCACCCGGTGAAGCCGGTGTCGCGTAGCGCGTTGGCCATGGTGATCAGCCCGCCGAGCCAGATAAGCGTGTCCCACGCAGCGGCGTTGCCGACGACATCCGCCCAACGCTCGACGCCCAGCACCACCAGCAGCACGACACCGCCCAGGGCGACGAGCGTCGTCGGCAGGGCGTAGCCCAGCCACTGCTTCTGCAGCGGGGCGGTCGCCCACAACACGAGCATGCCGGCCAGCACCGCAGCCAGCGCAATTTGCTTGGCGGTCCAGGGCCCCATGCCGGCCAGCTCTTCCCGCGCCTGCTGCTTGGCGGCGCCGCCCGAGGCCGCGGGGCGGCAGAGGCGGTGCAGCAGCCACGGCAGCACCGCCAGACTGAACAAACCGGGCACGATGGAGCCCAGCAGCCAAGTGCCCCACCCGAAGGTGACGCCTAAGACGTCGCCGGCTGCCTTGCCCACCAGCGGGTTGGCGGCCATGCCGGTAAGGAACATCGCCGCGGCGATCAGGTTGGTGTGGGCGCCCACTAGCGTCAGGTACTCGCCGGCCCGCCGCGGCTGGTGGTCGGCGCGTGAGTTCATGGCGTGCGACAGCGAATCGACAATCGGCGCCATCACGCCGCCGCCACGGGCCGTGTTCGACGGGATAAACGGGCCGAGCACCAGCTCCGCCGCCGCGATGCCGTAGCCCAGCCCCAGCGTCGTGCCGCCCAGCCGGCCGATGAGCGTCAAAGCCAACCGCCGGCCGAGCCCGCTACGCACCATCGCCCCGGCAAGCAAGAACGCCGCCACCACCAGCCACGTCGTCGTATCGGCGAAGCCAGAAAGGGCGTTCTGCAGCGAGAGTTTGGCCCGCTCTGCCGGCTCGAGTGGGTACGCTTCAAGAAGGTCTTTGTACCGCAGCAGGGCAACCCTTAGGTCTAGCTGCGACGGAGGCCTGTCTTGCAGCGGCGTAAACAAGTCTCGGATGAAAGCGACTAGCGCGAGCTCACCGGACACGCCAAGGACCAGCAGCCCAATCAGCACGCACACGCCCATGGGCAGCGGGCGGACCAGGAAGCTGACGATCGTTGCCGCGAAGACGGCAAAGACCCGCCACGCTTGCGGCGTGAGGCCCGCAGGCGCTGGGCAGAACCAGAGGGCGACGCCGATGGTCACACAGACCCACAGCCGCAGCAGGTTGCGTGGCTCTTGACCTTGGGTCGTCATCGGTTACGAAGGCAAACGCGAGCTGTGGGCCCACAAGCCGAGCGCTGGGTTGCTGATGTAGTAGAAGCGGTCGCCGGAGACCTCATTCCAGCCGTCCGCAAGTCTATCAGGTGGGAACATGCCGAGGGCCGCTTCAAGCTCGCCGTAGCCGTAACCCACCCTTTCAACCTCCTCGCGCGAAAGATGCCCCGGGCAATACGTCACCTTGAACCGGCCCTCGGGCGAGCCGTGGATCAGGTGCGCGGCCGCGGACAAGTTGGCCCGCAAGTCGGGCCTCTCGGCAACAAGCCGCTGGACCTCGCTGCTGGGCCGGTAGCCGTGGGCGCGGATAAGGCGGTCGATCTGGGCGTCTTCGCCAAAAGACTCCACGCCCGGGGCCAGCACCATCAACTCGCCGCCGTCGGCGATCGCCATGCGAGTGCGGTAGATGGCCTTGTTGCCAAGCCAGGTGCTCTTGAATTCTTTCGGGTCGAGCCAGACGACGACCTTCCGCGGCCGTTCTGGCACGAGCGTGAAGTTCACCCGCAGCGACAGCTCCGCCGCCCGCTCGAAGCACTCGGCGTCGTCGCCGATAAAGAGCCCGCGGAGCTTGCCGCCTTCGACTACCGTCAGCACGTACACAATGGGCAGGTGGCGGCAGAAGTGGTCGTGCGTGTAGTTCATGATCCGGCGGAGCGGGTTGTCGGCCCGGCCCATGATGCGCTCCATGCCGTAGGCGGCCGAGAGGTAGTGGCTCTCGTTGATGCCGCGCACGCCGCCGGCGCCGACAAAGATGTTCTTGTTGTAGTTCGCCATGCCGATCACCTCGTGCGGCACGACCTGGCCGATCGAGAAGATCAGGTCGTGCCCGCCGTGGGCGATCAGCCGGTTGGTCTGGGCGGGCCACGCCTGGCGCCAAACGCCCTCGGTCTGCTCGGACACGTACTCCGCCGGCGCCTCGCCCAGCGTCACCACGTCCTCCCGCCAGCGGTGCACACGGATCAGTCCGCGTGGCAGGCCGGGGTACATGGCGCGAAGCTCCGCGTCGGTCATTGGCCGGTGCGTGCCCAGGGCCGGCAGCACGTCGGTAAGCCGGTCGCCTAGCAGCTGGTGCAGCTCGCACGTGATTGGCCCGGCCTGGCTATGCCTGCGAGAGAAGTCCGGCGGCACCGCCAAGACGCGTTTTGCGTGGCCGTAGCGGTCGATCACCCCGCGTAGAGCAGAGCGGACGTCGCCGGCGGACAACTCGGCGGATGCAGAACCTTTGGCGTAAAAGAGCGGCATGCGGCGGTGTTCACGGGCAAGGTAGCGGCTACGCCTTGGCTGTCGCGAACCGCTCGGGCGAGAACGGCGTGGTGTCGATGTCGGAAGGCTCGCCACCCATGAGTTGCCGCAGCAAGACGGCGGTCGCCGGGGCGAACTGCAGCCCGGACCGGAAGTGGCCAGCCGCGACCCACGCGTTCTCCAGGCCGGGCACGCGGCCGATCATCGGCAGGCCATCCGGGCTGGCGGGCCGCAGCCCCGCCCAACTCGTTTCGATCGACGCCTCTCGCAGGCTGGGCGCGACGCGGTGGGCGAAGTGGAGCAGCGCGTCCAGGTCTTCTAGACGGGTCGATTTGTCGAAGCCGGCGTCTTCGACCGTCGAGCCGACCAGCACCCGGCCGTCACGCCTGGGCGTCAGGTAGTGGCCGCCTTCGTGGTAGACGCGCCGCAGTGTCGGCCCCCGCTGCCGCAGCAGCAGCATCTGGCCGCGGATGGGCTTGGTCGGTGCGTCGAGCCCCACGGCGCTGAGCAGGCCGCCCGCCCAAGCCCCAGCGGCGATGCAGATGGCATCGGCGGTGAACGCTCCGCCGCCGCACAGCACGCTGGTGACGCGTCCGCCGCTGCGATCAAACTCGGTGGCTGGGCAGTCCTGCTCCAGGGCGACGCCCGCGGCGCGGCACGCCGCCGCCAGGGCCGCTAGCCGACGCGGGTTCCGCACGTGCGACTCTTCGGGAACGAAGTACGCTTCGCCACATCGCAGCTGGGGCGCGAGTTCGGCGGCCGCTGCGGCGCCGATTCTTCGGCTTTCGAGCCCGAGCGTCGCCCAGCGCTGGAACTTCGCGTCGAGCGTCGCCGCGTTGTCGGGCGTGATCGCGTACAGGGCGCCGGACTCCAGCAGCTCGTCATCGATGCCGGTCTGCTCGCGTAGCCGGTGTGACCAGAGCCTGTGCAGCGGGCGGCTGGCGGCGGCCAAGGCTTCGACCGCCGGGTGGTCGGAGAACCAAGAGCCCGGCGGCAGGATGCCCGCCCCCGCCCAAGACGCTTCCCGCCCGGTGGCCGTACGCTCCAGCAGCCGGACCGACCTGCCGGTGCGTGCCAACTCGTAGGCGACGGACAGGCCCACGACGCCGCCCCCGACGACGATGACGTCCGTATGCCGGGTTGCTGCCATCTGAAAAAAACTCCCAGCCGAGGTTGCCGCCCACAATCGACCCGCCCACCGTATCCAGCGACCGCGCGCCGGCCGAGCTTCACGCTGCCGGTGGATTAGGCAGGCAGCTGTGCGATTGTCGCCGACAGTGATCGGAGCGCGGGCTCCGCTGCGTGCTCGATCCGCGACCCGAGCTGCACGAGGTCTTTGTGTGTGTCGATATCGTACCAGGCGGGCAACGCTTGCCAGTCGACACCCTCACGCCAGCCAAGCGACGCCAGACGCTCGGTCGTTGCTGCCCACAGGCGTTCGCTGCTCCAAGGCATGCCGTCAAACACCGGCGGGCAGCCGCCAGATGCACCGATCAAGTAGTAGCCGCCGTCATCGGCCGGGCCGAGCACCAGCCTCCGCCTAGCGAGCAGATCGAACGCCTGCCCGACGATCTCTAGGGGCACATCCGGGCTGTCGGCGCCCAGCAGCACGACGCGCTCTACGCCCGACGCGAAGGCGTCCGCAAAGTACTGCTGCATCCGCTGCCCCAGGTCTCCCGGCGGCTGTGGTTCGACCGACCAACAAGCACCACACAAGCTCGAAAACGCGGTCCGTGCGTTAGCTGGCGAGAAGCCGACAACGCATCGCTCCGCCCGCTCCGCGAGCCGTTCGATGAGCGTCTCGATAAACCGCTTGGCGAGCATTGCCGCTGCGTCTTCACCAAGTGTTGCCGCAAGTCGCGTTTTTACCGAGCCCGGCGCCCAGAACTTCGCGAAGACGCCAAGCTGGGTCTTTACCGGCGTGCGCGTGCCGAGCTTGGTGTGTGTCTCGCCCGCCAAACCGGCGAGCAACCTCCGCAGCACGACGCGGTTCACTTCGCCCCAGAAACGCACTCGTCCATCAATCGCGACCAGGGGCGAAACGGGCCGGGCGTCGCCCGCGGTGACTGGGGCTGCGCTGAGCGGGGCCAACTCGGGCTGTAAGCCTGCTTCGCGCAGAGCGTCGGCGGCCGCCGCAACGCATGGGCAGCCATCCGCCGCGTAGACGATGCAGTCGATGCGTTGTGCGGCCGTCCGTGGTTCGGTTGAGTCGTGCTGCATCGTGCCGGTCTGCTTCGCAAAGCAATGCCGCTACTTCGACGCCGCGTGGTTTAGCGGCCTTGGTTTAGCAGCGTTGGTTTAGCAGCGTGGTGGAACCGGGGCGGTCACGGCGCCAACGCGGCGGCCGGCATCGCACCCCCCAATCGGGCGGGTATGGCCCCGCGAGTCCAGCTTGCGGTCAGCCGCGTTGCGAGGCCCAGAGGCGGCAATTTCTGGCGGTGGCTGGTTCGATTTGATCGCCGATTCTCGGCCTGCATACGATGGACCATGTCGGGATTCACCCGCCGGCACACCCCCCTCTACGCCCCACAGCAGCGGCCCACTGTTACGGATCTCTGGCCTTCACGGCCGGCTGCACTCACACGGATGTGGCGGACGCTTTGAACCACGCAAGCTTCGTAACTCGTTACCAAACAACGCTTCGCGATGAACGCACGCCGCGATTATCACAGCAAAGCACAGCTCCGCCAGTCACGGCGGCGGAACGCGGCTGCGAATGCGCGGCGTGAATCGCTGTCGAAACCGAAGTCGCGTCGCGTCGTTGGCCAACGCAACGCGAAGCTGCCCTTCGCCCCTCCCGAAGACTGGCACGAACCGTCGCCGTCTGCGTCGCCCTACCGGATTGTGACGCAACCCGCTGGTGACGGCTACCGCCACGTGGTCACGCCCGACGAGGTACGCGAGCGGCTCAGCACGCTGCCGTCTTACTTTCTACGCGACCTCGAAGTGGTGCAGCTAAGCCGCATCACGCGTAAGAAGCAGAGCTTTCCTTGCTACGGCATGCAATGGGGGCCGGCGTTGTACCTCTACCCGCTCGAGAGTTCGCTGGAGGAGCACTTCGACCGGCCGCCCTCGCCGAGCGTCGTCAACGAGGCCCGCATGTACGGCGGTGTGTGGCGGGAGACCGCTTCCGGCTGCTGGTCGCTGGTGTGGACGGAACAGACGATCCGCGACTTCTACCTGAACAACATCCTCATTCACGAGCTCGGGCACCTGCTGGACGACCGCAACACCAGCTATACGGACCGCGAACGCTTCGCGGAGTGGTTCGCCATCGAGTACGGCTACCGGCCGACGCGCGGTGCGGCACAGCGGCGCCGGCAGGTCCGACGCCGGCACCATTCGCGGTGAGCGTTATGCGGCGGCTTGCGGCGGGCAGAGTGTTTGCGGGGCGGGCAGCGCTAGGGCTAAAATCGGGAAGCTTGACCCGAGCGTCCGCAAACAGGCGACCGGCTGCTTTGGGCTTTCCTTCGCCACGCCCCCGCGAGGCCGATTCCCATGTGGACGTGTTTGACGGGTCTCTCACGCTGGCGCGCGGCGGTCGTCACCGTCGCGTTGCTGACCGCCTGGCTGACCGCCGCAGGGCCGGCCACGGCGGCGTCGATCGGTGAGCAGCGTGCCGCGCTCAAGCAGGCTTCGACCGACACGCGGACCGCCGCCCGGCTCGCCCGAGCTGGCAAGCTGGACGAGGCGGCGGAGCAGTACCGGGGCGTGAAGGCCATGCTCAGCGAACTCGCGCAGGCAGGAATCGATCCGAAGCTCGATCGGCTGTTTTCCGCTGCCTCGAAGAAGCTCGACGCTTTGCAGGAGAAGCTGGCGGCCGCCGGCGTCGATGTTGGTCCCAAAGCGACGCTCACGCCTTCTCTTGCACCGCGGGGCCAGGGCGCGGGGCGATTCGATCAGGGGCAGGTGAGCTTTGTCCGGGACGTCGCCCCAATGCTGGCCGCCAAGTGTGGGGCGTGCCACATCGATGGCAAGCGGGGCGGCTTCAGCCTGGCGTCGTACCAGGACCTGATGCGCGGCACCGAGGGCGTCGGCCGCGTGCTGGTGCCCGGCGACGGCGCCACCAGCCACATTGTCGAGCTCATCGCCTCAGGAGACATGCCGCGTGGCGGCGGCCGCGTTACGCCGGCAGAAACACAGAAGCTTGTCGCATGGATCACCCAGGGCGCCAAGTTCGACGGCGACAGCGAGACCGCATCTTTGCGTTCTCTACGCGCCTCTGCCGGCACGCCACCGCCAGCCGCCGCACCCGCGGCATCGCCAGCGAAGGTCAGCCGGCCGACCGGCGGCGAAACCGTGAGCTTCGCCATGGACGTGGCGCCGATCCTCGCGGCCAAGTGCCTGGAGTGTCACGGCCGAGGCAATCCGAGGGCAGGGCTTAGCCTGCTCAACTTCCGTGGCTTGCTGCGTGGTGGCGATAGCGGCCGAGCCGTGGCGCCCTCCGACCCCGACGCAAGCGGTTTGGTGCACCGCATTACCGGCGAAGAGATGCCCCGCATGCCCCTGCGGAGGCCGCCGCTCTCGCCAGAGGAGATCCGCGTGATCCGCACGTGGGTCAAAGAGGGCGCCAAGTTCGACGGAGGCGACCCAGCCGAGGCGCTGCCGCGGGTTTACAGCCTCGCTCGGGCGGAACGGGCCACGCCGGAAGAGCTCTCTGGCATCCGCCGCGTGGCTGCGGCTGAAAAATGGCGGCTCGCCGCGCCGCGGGTTACGGCCGCGTCCGCGCAGACAGACCGCTTCTACGTGCTCGGGAACCTGCCAGAAGCGCGGCTCACCGAGATCGGCGCCCAGGCCGAATCGCTTGCGGACGCGGTGGCGACGCAATTCGGCGGCCGAGCCGGCGAGCCCTTCCAGAAGGCGCGTGTGACGCTTTACGCCTTCGCAGAGCGGATCGACTACAGCGAGTTTCGCCTGATGGTCGACCGGGTCGAGGCCCCGCGGTCCGAACGCGGAGCCCACGGCTACGATGTTGTCGATGCGTATGCCGCCGTGCAGCTCGGCGTCGCGCCGTCGCCCAATGACGAGCCGGCGTTGGCCGAGCAGATCGCCGCGGTGTATCTGGCGGAGAAGTCGCAGGGTCGGCTGCCCGCCTGGTTTATCGACGGCGCCGGGAAAGCCGCGGCCGCGGAGATCGCCCCCAAGTCTGATGCCGCCCTGGCGTGGCGAGAGTCCGCGCGAGAGCAGGCGTTGCGGCTGAAGCGTCCGGCCGACATCTTCGGCGACAGACTCGCGCCCGAGGCGGCCGGCGTGCTCCGTTTTGCTTTTATCGATGCGCTGCTGCGCCGGCCGAGCAAGGTCCAAGCGATCGTTGCCGCTGTGGAGGGTGGCTCGGCGTTCGACGCGGCGTTCGCCGGCCAGTACGGACGCACGCCCGAAGAGCTCGCCCCGCTGTGGGCGGCAAGCGTCAATCGGCGGCGGTAGAGCTTCGCCTGCCCCTTCGCTGCGGGCGAGGCCCCGGGCTGCGGCCGCTGGGGTATCGGCGTCGTTTGGCCTCTGTGCGGTGGCCGCGGTTTGGTAAGCTGCCCAACAGTCGCCCGCGGTTATGCCTGCGACGATTCGGCGGCATACGGGCCGGCCGGCCGCGTCAAGCGGCTTGCTCTCTTCGGCGCCCACCCAACATGAACGGAGCCCGCACCTCGATGAGCTCAGACGTGACCAGCTACCACGAGACCGTCCGCGAGGTCTACCGCGACGCAGCATTGAAGCCGGCGGCCAACCTCTGCTGCGTGCCCCAGGCGCCGCGCTACCTGCCGGAGCTCGACATCCCGCAGGTGATGCACGAGATGAACTACGGCTGCGGCAGCACGGTCCACCTGCAAGACATGCGGAAGGACCAGACGGCGTTGTACGTGGGCGTCGGCGGCGGCATCGAGGCGTTGCAGCTGGCCTACTTCTGCCGCCGGCCGGGCGGCGTGATCGCCATCGATCCGGTGGCCGAGATGCGTGAAGCGGCCCGCAAGAACCTAGAGCTGGCGGCAGAAACCAACCCGTGGTTTGACCCGTCGTTTGTCGACATCCGCGACGGCGACGCGCTGAGCCTTCCTGTAGACGACGCGTCGATCGAGTTCGCCGCACAGAACTGCCTGTTCAACATCTTCAAGACCGACGGCGACCTGGAAAAAGCGCTCGGCGAGATGCACCGCGTACTCAACCGCGCGGGCCGGCTGGTGATGTCCGACCCCGTGACGCCGCGGCCCATGCCCCAGCGGCTGGTGGAGGACGAAGCCCTGCGGGCGGCGTGCATCTCCGGCTGCCTGACGCTGGACGATTACCTGGGCAGCATCGTCGCCGCCGGCTTCGGCGCCATCGAGGTCCGCAGCCGCAAGCCATACCGCATGCTAGACGCCGCCGGCTACGGCCTTGACAGCAACCTGCTGCTGGAGACCGTTGAGGTCGCCGCGTTCAAGACACCGGTCCCCGACGACGGCGCCTGCATCTTTACCGGAAGAGACGCCGTGTACACCGGCGCAGACGAGACCTTCAACGACGGCAAGGGGCACCTGCTGCACCAGAACCTGCCCATGCCCGTGTGCGACAAGACGGCCGCGGCGCTGCAGTCGCTCGGCCGGGACGACCTGGTGGTGACGCCTTCCACGTGGCACTACCAAGGGGGCGGCTGCTGCTAAACGCGGGAACGTGTGGCGTCGGGGCATCGGCATTAAACGCCTCACCGCCGCGTAGCGTTCCGCAAAGCGTGCCGCCTGTGAGGCTCGGATTTTCCCCGCCTCGCCCGGCCGAAACAGACGAGGGGAGGGCGGCCGCTGGGGCTGCATTCCCGCTTCCTGCAGACGCGAGAGGACCTCTACGATCGTCAGCCACGGCCACACCCTCGGCGCCACCACGGAGCTTCCTGTCTTGCCGCAGGACGCCTTCTGCCGGCGTGTCCGTGGCGAGCTGCGTGCGGCCGAGCGGGTGACGACGCTGCAGATCAACATCGGCCTCGTGTGCAACCTGGCGTGCCGGCACTGCCACGTCGGATCGTCACCGGGGCGGACCGGCGCGTCGGAGAACATGTCCAGCGACACCGCCGACCGGGTGATCGCTTGGCTCGCCGATAACCCGGGCCTGGAAACGGTTGACCTCACCGGCGGCAGCCCCGAAATGAACCCGCACTTCCGGCGCCTGGTCGCCGCGGCGCGCGGGCTCGGCTTGCGGGTGATGGACCGCTGCAACCCGACGATCATCCCGCACACGAACCCGGCCACAGGCGAGGCTTACGACTGGATACCGGCGTTCTTGGCGGAGCACCGGGTGGAGGTGGTCGCGTCGCTGCCGTGCTACTTGGAGGACAACGTCCGCAAGCAACGCGGGCGGCACGCGTACAACGCGTCGATCGACGGCCTGCTGCGGCTCAACGCCGTGGGTTACGGGCGCGACCCCCAGCTGCGGCTGAACCTGGTTTTCAACCCGACGGGCCCCAGCCTGCCGCCGCCTCAAGAGGGTTTGGCCGAAGACTACCGGCGGGAGCTCGACGACCGGTTTGGGCTGGTGTTCAACGAGCTGTGGACCATCACTAACATGCCTATCAAGCGTTGGCGCGACGACCTGCAGCGTAGCGGCAAACTAGCGGACTACATGCAGCTGCTGGTCGAGGCGTACAACCCGTCGACGGTCGATGGCCTGATGTGCCGGCGCCAGATCCACATCGACAGCCAGGGCCGGCTGCACGACTGCGACTTCAACCACGCGCTGGGCATGCGTACGCCTGGGGCCGAACGGGCGAGGCTCTGGGACTTGAGCCTCGAAGAACTCTTCGGCCGGCGGATCGCCACAGGCGACCACTGCTACGGCTGCACGGCCGGCGCCGGCAGCAGCTGCGGCGGGGCGATTGCGTAGGCCGACCCCGCCTCGCGGCCGGGGCTACGCTGCGGCACGCCTTTGCGTCTTGTCCGCAGCTTCTACGCCGGCCTTTCGTAGCGCGACCACCGGGTCGGCCGACAGGGTTTGCAGATGGGCCCGCTGCCGCTCAATCCGCCTCCGGCGGCCTAGCTGCAGCAGCCAGTCGAGGGCCGTGGGGAAGTTCTGGCGGGCCGCGTACAGCAGGCGAGAAAACGGCTCGACGCGGGCGACGGCTTGGTTCCGTTTGATGGCGCGGAGGGCGGCCCTCGCCACTCTCTCCGGCGTGGTGCAGAGGGCAGCGGGCGGCGTCTTTGCGTCGGCGCCGGGGCGCCGCTCGGCGGCGGCAAAGAGGTTGGTCTTGGCGAGGCCCGGGCACAGGGCGGTCACCCCAAGCCCGACGCGGTTGTACTCTGCGCGGAGCGTTTCGCTGAAGCCGACCAGCCCGAACTTCGACGTGCAGTAGGCGCCCACCCGCGGCAGCCCGATTAGGCCCAGCACGCTGCAGACGTTCAGCACGTGGGCCTCGGGCCGGGCCAGCAGCGCGGGCAGCAACGCCCGCGTCAAATGCACTGGCCCCAGCAGGTTAACCGCCATCAGGCGGTCCCAGTGCTCGGCCGCCATCTCGTGCGTGTGGCCGTAGTAGGTCACGCCGGCGTTGTTCACCAGCAGGTCGACGCCCGCCCATCGAGAGATCGCCTGATCGACCGCCCGGTCGATCGACGCGGTGTCAGCCAAGTCGCAGCGGCTGGTCACGACCTCGACGCCCGACGCGGCGAGCGCCGCCGCGGTGTGGGCGAGCCCGGCGCCGTCGATGTCCAGCAGGAACAGGTCGCACCGCTCGTCCGCGAGCCGATGGGCGATCGCCCGCCCGATGCCCGACGCGGCGCCGGTTACGAGCGCACGTTTTCCGGCAAGGTCACGCATGCGTTCCGCGGGGCTCGATCTACAGGCGGGTCGTCACTCGTCGCGGAATGCGGCCTACGCGGCGGGGCGGAGCACCTGGGTAAAGCGGCCCCGGTCGAGCGACTCCGCCGGGATCGTCCGGCTGAGTTTGTGGTGGTCTTCGCCCCGCAGCAGCGCGACGCCCCACTTGTCGAGGAAATACTTGCCGCCGTTGTAGACGCTGCGGTAGTACTTCTTGCCCGGGTAGGCGGCCACGCTTGTGGGGATGGCCCGCAGGTTGAACGCCAGCCGATGGCGGTCGGTCGTGTTGGCCGCCGAGCCGTGGATGCACCGCTCGGTGAACAGCACCATCTGGCCGGGCCGGCACGGCAGCTCGACGATCTCGGCCTCACGCTCGTCGAAGTCGAGCTCGTACGCCGCGTTGTAAAACGCCTCTTTGCCGCCAAACTTGATCGGGCGGATGCGGTCGTGCGTGCCGCGGGCGAAGCGGATGCACCCGTTCTCGGTGGTGGCCTCGTCGACGGCGATCCAGGCCGTGATCTGGAAGATCTCGCTGCGGTCGGCCGGGAAGATCGCCGGGTCTTGGTAGTCCTCCACCATAAACGTGCTGGCCTGGTGCCACTGGATGGCGGGCGAGTGCGGGCCTTTGTAGAAGATCTGCGAACGCCAGCACAGCAGGTCCGGCCCCAGGACCTGGGCGATGCGGTCCGTGACCGCGGGGTCCTTCATGTAGTTCCACAGCCGCGGCTTGTCGAAGTGCCGGTCGCGCGGCGTGGCGAAGCCGTAGGTGGGCGACTCCTCGTGCTCCATCGCCAGCAGGTCTTGCTTGAAGTCCCGCATCTCTTCGGGGCTGAACACGTCGAACGGGCCGGCGTAGCCGTCGGTGTAGAACGCCTTGAGCTGATCGGCGGACAAGCGGTGCGGCGCCGGCACCTCGGCCTTGGGCTCGATCTTCTCGGGCATCTTGAAGTAGCACGGCTGGTCGATGTAGGCCTCGGTCACGCGGCTGCCGATCAGCTTGGTGAACATCTCGTAGTCCCAGTTGCGGACAATCGCCTTGATGTCGCGCGGCAGGATCGAGGTCGGCAGGCCCAGTGCCTTGTAAGCCATCAAGCCGCTCAGGCCGCCGCAGATCGGCAGCCGCTGCCAGAGCGGACGGACTTTGGGGTGCATGTTCATGTCGGGTCGTGCCTTGCGTCGTGTGATGGGGGCGTGTTTGGTCGGCGACTGGCTACGCCGCACCCGCAATCGGCGGTAGGCGTCGGCTGGTTGGCTCATGAGGGTTGATCGGAATGTGCCGGTTGCGGAGTTTAGCGCAATCTGCGTGGCGCCCCGCTCGCACGCAGCGGGCTAGCCGTGCTGGCACGCGAGCCGCTTGTGCTGTCCAATGCCGTGCATGCACCAGGAGACCGCCGCCCAACGCAGCCGGGTCATGGCCGCCGTGAAAAGCCGCGATACTGGGCCGGAGCTGCTGGTCGCCAAGCTGCTGCGGCAGGCGGGCATCCGCTTCCGCCGCGACGTGAGCCGGCTGCCGGGCCGGCCCGACTTTTTGCTGCACCGGGCGGGCGCCGTGCTGTTTGTCCACGGCTGCTGGTGGCACGGGCACGACTGCCGCCGGGGGCAGCGGACGCCGAAAACGAACCGCGAGTACTGGCAGGCGAAGATCGCACGCAACCGCCGCCGCGACCGGCGTGTGGCCCGCGAGCTACGTGCCCGTGGCTACGCCGTGTGGACAGTGTGGGAGTGCTCGCTGAAATCGGGCCGCCTGCCCACAAGGCTGCTGCGTGCCGCCCAGCGGCTGCAGGCCAGATAGGATCGTGTCACGCGGCACACCGGCCAGCATGCGACAAGGCAATGCAGACGACCGCTCAAAGACCGTTGTTCGACACCAGCCCGGCGCCGCCGCCGGTTGCGGGCCGAACTGCGCTAGAGTTCTTCGCCGGCGTAGGCCTCGCCCGGATCGGCCTGGAGCAGGCTGGCTGGCGGGTTGTGCTGGCGAATGACCTGGATGCGAAGAAGCGGCGGATGTACGAGGGCCACTTCGGCCCCTCGCCACACTTACGCGGCGACGATATCCACGCTCTCGCCGAGGCGCCTAGCGAGGTGCCCGACGCGACGCTGGCCCACGCCTCGTTCCCGTGCACCGATTTGTCGCTGGCCGGCGCCCGGCGGGGCATCCACGCGGGGCAGTCTTCCGCGTACTGGGGCTTCCACCGGCTGCTGCAGAACCTCGGCGATCGCCGGCCGCCGCTGGTGCTGCTCGAAAACGTCACCGGCTTTCTCTCCTCTCGCGGCGGAGAAGACTTTCGCGCCGCCCTCGCCTCGCTCAACGAACTGGGCTACGCGGTCGACGCGTTCATGCTCGACGCAGCGCACTTCGTCCCGCAGAGCCGCCCGCGGCTGTTCGTCGTCGGTTTCCAGGCGGCGGCTGGGAACCGGCCGGAGGAGACCAGCGCGTCACGGCCTGCGCCAACGACGCTGCGGCCGGCCCGGCTGCTCGATGCGATTGCCGCCACGCCCGACATTAATTGGGCGCTCAACGATCTGCCCGAGCCGCCGCCCTACGGCCAGGCTCGTCTGGAATCGATCTTGGACGACCCGCCCGACGACTCACCGCAATGGTGGGAGCAGCCCCGCGCGGACTACCTGCTGAGCCAGATGAGCGAGCGGCACCGCGCTGCGGCGGACAAGATGATCGCCGGGCGGCGTTGGTCTTACGGCGGTGTCTTCCGGCGTGTCCGCAACGGCGCCTCGATGGCGGAGCTGCGGACCGACGGGCTCGCCGGCTGCCTACGCACGCCCAAGGGGGGCAGCGGCCGCCAGATTTTATTCAAGGGCGGCTTCGGCCGGTTCGGTGTCCGGCTGCTGAACGCCCGCGAGTGCGCCCGGCTGATGGGCGCCGGCGATTACCGCATCGAGGCGACGCTCAACCAAGCGCTGTTCGGATTCGGCGACGCGGTGTGCGTCGATTGCATCCGCTGGATCGCAGACAACTGCCTGAACCGCCTCGCCGACCAGGCGACGACCGGCAGCTAGCCAGCGGCGTGTCGCCGGCGACGCCAGTTGCATACAATCCGGGGGGCCGTGACTCGCGGCCTACTCACGACACCCGCGGCCAAGAGAGAACCCTTATGACGATGCCACGCTGGCTTGCCCCGCTAACGCTGTGTGCAATGTTGTCTCTCGCTTCCGGTTGTGATGTGAACGTAGCCGTCGACGGTGGGAAAGGGAACGGTGCTGCCGACGGCGCCGGCGGCCCGGCGGCCGGCAACGAAGAGTCGACGGGCGAGGGTTTCTCGCTCGAAATCCCCGGCATCGGCGTCGATGTCAAGTCGGGCAAAGACGGCACCACGTGGGACACGCCGCTCTCCAAAGGCAGCGTGAAGGACGGCAAGGTAGACGTCGATGCGCCGGGCACGCAGGTCGATGTCGACCTAAACACCGGCGAGACTCGTGTTCAGACGCCGGGCGCCTCGGCCGACGCCGAGTAGAGGCGGAGAGAGCCGGCTGCGTCGCCGGCGAGCTTGGCGGCATCCTGCCGGGCTTGCGGCGCTTCGATCACGCGAAGCCGGCAGATGCAAACAGCCCCGATCATCGAGCACGCGGCTACGCCGATCATCGCCCGCACCGGCAAGCCGCTCAGGGCGATGGTGGCGCCTACGGCGATCGCCAGCACGGCGAGCGACTTGGTCTTCACGCCCGGCCGCACGCCGCGGTGCGTGTGCCAGTCGCGGAGCAGGGCGCCGAAGACGCGGGTCCGCAGCAGCCGCTCGTGGAGCGACCGAGACGACCGCAGCAGGCAGTAGCTGGTAAGCAGCAAGAACGGCGTCGTGGGCAGGCCTGGCAGCACAACGCCCAGCACCGCCAGGACAAACGTTAGCAACGCCCCGGCGAGCAGCGTTGCCCGCTTCAGGCCCGTGGCCACGGCCGGCGCCCGCGCGTAGCTGTCGAGGCCCGTTACCGGATCGCTCCAGCAGACGGCGCCGCTCTGTGTAGCGTCGTGCCCGTCCGTGACGGATGGTTCTCGTCGTTCTTCTGAAGCCATCGTCACCAGCGAATCGACCAGGCGCCCCGCCGGCTTGCTACACCGGTCCCGCAAGTGCACGCGGGCTTGGCATCTGCCGGTGTCGATCACCACGGCCTGGACGGCCGGCGAAGCGAGCAAGGCAGCGGCAACGCGAGGCCCCTGCCCGCGGCGCTGATCGCCACCGCACGCTGGCGGGAGAGCGAGGCACACCGTCTGTCCCTCCAGCCACACACCGCCTGCCGGGTCGGCCGCGTGAGTCGGTCTTGCCGGTTGCTGAGTAAGCATGGTGCTGGCCACGGCGCGGGTCTGTTGTTCGGTGGGTAGATCGAAGGTCTGGCAACCCTAGCTCTAGTCGCTCCGGGTCACCCGGTTTCATCGACGCGGTCGCGCGCGATTGCGGGCCGGCGCCGCTGTGTGTCGCTACAACCGGCACAGCCAACAAGGTTTGCCGGCGTGGCGTGGCCCGTTTTGGCCCGGGCGCCGCATCACGCTATACTCGGCGGCCCGCATGGCGTGCTCGTCCCCCTCCTGGAAGGCTGACCTTGAAGCTCCGACTCGGCTTGGTTGGCCTCGGCCCCTCGTGGGCAACGCGTCACCGGCCGGCGTTGCAGGCCCTCGCCAGCCGGTTCGACGTGCGGGCGGTCTGCGACCCGGTGGCCCACCGGGCGGAGCAGGTCGCAGGCGAGCTGGGTGCGCGGGCGATTGATGGCTACCGGCGCCTGGCGGCTGCCGAGGACGTCGATGCGTTGGCGATCCTCTCGGCACGCTGGTTCGGCGCGCTGCCGATTGTCGCCGCTTGCGACCACGGCAAGGCCGTCTACTGCGGCGCATCGATCGACCTGAACGCGGCCGAGGCCGAGCTGCTGCGGCGCCGCGTGCGGGAGTCGGGCATCGCCTTCATGGCAGAGTTCGCCAACCGGTTGGCGCCCGCCACGGTCCGCCTGCAAGAGCTGATCGCTACGCGGCTGGGCCCGCCGAGGATGATCTTCTGCAACCAGCGCGACACGGCCGGCGGCGGCGGCGTGACGGGCGCCGACGCCAGTATGCGGCACCTTGTCGAGATGGTCGACTGGTGCCGGTACGTCATGGGCAGCGAGCCCGAGGCCGTAGTCGGCGCCGCCCACCGGCTGGCGGGCGAATCGGCTGGCGACGACTATTCGCTGATGACGCTGGGCTTCGCCCCGCCCGGGCGTGATCGTGGCGAGAGCAACCCAAGCGACCGGGCAGATCAAGCCGCAGCGAAAGACCCGCCTGACAGCGAGCGGTCGGCGGACAAGAGGGTCTTTCGCTGCGGCTTGATCTGCCCGGTCGCTTGGGTTGCTCTCGCCACGATCACGCCCGGGCGGGGCGAAGC
>JBCCQL010000002.1:0-30194 GCA_039024355.1 Planctomycetota bacterium | reverse complement strand
CTTCTCGGCGCCGATCGCCTGAGCGACGGCCATGGCCGCCGTGTCGGCGTTGACGTTCAGCTTCTGGCCGGTCGGCGCGTCGGGCGTGCCCTCGACGCACATCGACGGGATCACCGGCACCTGGCCGGCGTAGCACAGGTTGTCGATGATGTCGCGGTCGACGGCCGTGACGCGGCCGACGTGGCCCAGGTCGACCGCGGCGCCGTCGTCGCCCTCCAGCGTGAGCCGCTCGCCGAACAGCACGTTGTTGTCGGTCTCGCCGACGAAGCTGAGCGTCATCGCCCGGCCGCCGAACTCCTCGATCCGGCGGGCGATCTTCTGGTTGACTTCGCCGGCCAGCACCCGCTCGACAATGGCCAGCGTCGCGTCGTCCGTGTGCCGCCGGCCCTGCACGAAGCGGGGCTCGATGCCCGCGGCCGCCATCGCCCGGTTGATAGCCGCGCCGCCGCCGTGCACGACGATCGGCCGCATGCCGACGGTCTCCATAAAGACGATGTCCACCAGCAGGTGCCGCAGGGCGTCCTCGTCCTCCATGACGCTGCCGCCGATCTTGATCACCGTAACCCGGTCGCGGAACTCGCGGATCCAGCCCATGGCTTCGATCAGCACGTCGGCTTTTTCGATGGCGTCTTGCACGGCGTGCGGGCGTTTGTGTTGCGGGCGGCGGCGGGGCAGTGGGTCATGGAAGCGGGCGTCGGAGCGGCGTTCGCACGCCGCCCCGGTGCGGCCACGGGTAGCCCCATATCATACGGCCGCCGGCCGGGGGTGGTCTACCGCGGGCGCCGGGCCGCCCTTGATGCAGGCGGTTTCACCCGGCGGATTTCCCGCAAGCCCTGCGTGTGCCACCGGCGGGTGAGCAGAATGCCCCCAGACCGCAGCCGCAGGCCGAAGGCAGGCCGCCGCTCCACCGAGCGACGCAGCCACGCGGCCACTCAGCCCCACTCCTGCCCGCCGGGGGGCAGGTCGTCGTACGGCATTGGCGCGGCGTTGGTGAAACGGGTGAAGTCGTGCAGCCAGGTCAGCTTGATGTCGCCCACAGGGCCGTTCCGCTGCTTGCGCACCAGCAGGTCCGCCTCGCCGCGGACACGCTCGCGGTCTTCCTCGGTCGTCTGGTAGTACTCCTCGCGGTGGATGAACATCACCACATCGGCATCTTGTTCGATGGCGCCGGACTCGCGCAGGTTGCTCAGCTGCGGCCGCTTGTCGCCGGAAGACTCGGTCTGGCGGTTGAGCTGCCCCAGGCACAGGACGGGCACCTCCAGCTCGCGGGCCAGGCCTTTGAGCCGCCGGGCGATCTTCGCCACCTGCTCCTGCCGCGGGTCGCCGGCGTTGTCCGGGTCGATCAGCTGCAGGTAGTCGATCGCCACCAGCGACAGCCCGTGCCGCCGCTTCAGCCGCCGGGCGGTCGCGGCGATCTCGGTCATCGTCCGGCTGGGCGAGTCGTCGATAAACAGCGGGGCGCTGGAGATGGCGGCCGCGGTCTCGACCAGGCTGCGGCTCTCCTCGGCGGTGATCTTGCCGTTGCGGAGCCGGTGGCCGTTGACCTTCGCCCGCGAGCACAGCAGCCGGTCGCCCAGCTCCAGCGACGACATCTCTAGGCTGACGAACAGCGTCGGCTGCTGGCAGTCGATCGCCACGTGCTCGATGATGTTCAGGGCCAGGGCCGTCTTGCCCATGCTGGGGCGGGCGGCCAGGATCACCAGCTCCGAGCTGTGCAGCCCGCCGGTCAGGTCGTCGAAGTCGTCGAAGCCGGTCTCCAGCCCGCCGAACGCGTGCTCCTGCTTCATCCGGGCGTCGATCCGCGACAGGGCGTCCTGCAGCACGTCGCGGATGACGGTGACCTGCCCCTGGCCCTTGTCTTCGAGGATGGCGAAGACCTTCTCCTCGGCCCGGCTGAGCATCTGCCGCGGCTCGACCGACGGGTCGTACGCGTCCCGCAGGATGTCCGTGCTGGCGAGGATCAACGAGCGGAGCATCGCCTTGTCGCGGACGATGCGGGCGTAGTGCTCGGCGTGGGCGGCCGTCGGCACGCTCTCGCCCAGCTCCGCCACGTACGCGGCGCCGCCGATGGCCTCGTACTCGCCGGCGTCCCGCAGCCGCTGGATCAGCAGCATGTGGTCGATCTTCTGCCCCGCGTCGTGCATCGCCAAGAAGTGGGCGAAGATGCGGGCGTGGGCGTCATCGTAGAAGTCCGCCGCGCGGAGGATCAGGGCGACCTCGTCGCACACCTCCGGCAGCAGCAAGAGGCTGCCCAGCACCGCCTTCTCTGCGTCGACCGCCTGCGGCGGCATGCGGTCGAGCAGCTCGCCGGCGGAGCTACGCGTGCGGTCGGGCTGCCGGGTCTCGCGTTGCCGGGTGTCGGCGGCCATGGGGACGCTCCGTCAAGTGCAACCAACGCCGGCCGAAGCCGCGGCGGCCGCTCACCCGCCGAGAGCGACACGCGGCGTGGCGCCCACCGGCAGGCGTGCGGTGAAGACGCTTGTGCCGCCGCGCCAGGCGTTTGGCGTGACGTGGCGGGCGTCGGTTGGCGGGCGTCAGGCGTCGGCGCCTACAGCCGGAACCACCCAGACCTTCAGATCGGCCTCGACCTCGCTCGACAGCCGCACCTTGACCGTGTAGAGGCCCAGCTCCTTGAGGGCGCCCTCGAGCTTGATCTGGTCCGTGCGGAGGGCGACGCCGTTCTTCTTCAACGCGGCCACAATCTCTGGGGCGCCAACACTGCCGTAGAGGTGCCCCTCGTCCGTGGCGTTGGCCTCGATCGTGACGCTCTGCTTGCTCAGCTCGGTGGCGCGCATCCGGAGCTTGGCCGTCCGCTGGCGCTCGAGCTCGATCAGCTTCGCTTTGTGCTTCTCGACCATCCGCTTGTGGTGGTCGCTGGCGATGGTCGCCAAGCCCTGCGGGATCAGGTAGTTCTGCGCGTAGCCCGCCTTGACCTCGACCACTTCGCCTTGGTGGCCAAGGTGCTCGACCGACTGAATCAGCAGCACCTCGAACCCGCCGTTGGCGCCCTTGGGCAGCCGCTTGAGCTTCGACGCCATCCGCTTGATCTTTCGCTGCTTGGTGGCCATGGCTTGTCTCGTTGCTGTGGGCGGTGCGGTTGGTGGTGTTGGCGGAACGCGAGGGAACGGTCGCCCGCGGCCGTGCTAGGAAACCGGCGGCAGGCGTCTGCCGTTTTTGAGCGGAGATGCTCTCACGCGGGCTAGAAGGGGATGTCGTCCACCGGCGGCGGAGAGCCACCGGCCGGGGCGCCGTACTGCTCTGCCGGTGCGCTGTAGGGGTCGCCGCCGGCGCTGCTGCGTTGCCCACCGCCGCCACCGCCACCGCCGCCACGCCCGCCTAGCATCTGCATCTTGTCGGCAACGACACGGAGCTTCGACCGCTTCTGGCCGTCCTTCTCCCAGCTGTCGAACTTCAGCCGGCCCTCGATCAAGATCGACGAGCCCTTGCTCAGGTACTCGCAAGCGACCTCGGCCGTGCGCCCCCAGAGCGTGATGTCGACGAAGGTAGTTTCATCGACCCACTGATCCGCTTTTTTCACCCGGTCGTTGACCGCCAAGCCGATCTCCGATACCGCGGCCCCGCTGGGGATGTGCCGCAACTCGGGGTCGCGCGTCAGGTTGCCGACCAAGACAACTCGGTTGTAGCTAGCCATCGGATATCTGCTTGTTTCTACGGGCCGGGTTTTTGAGGGCCGGGTTTCTGCGGACCGTTTGAGTGTGTCCACGCCAGCCGGGCAGCATCACGCAAACGGCGAGGCCCACGCACGCGACACGGGCGGCGTGGGCTACTCCGCTGCGGCCGGCGCCTCGGCTTCGGCCTCCTCGGGCGTTGCGGTGGCGTGCGAGAGGATCGGCTCGACCAGGCGTGGGTGGATCTTCAGGATCAGCTGCCGGAGGACGCCGTCCCGCAGCTCGCACTTGCGGTTCAGGGCGGCCACGTTGCTGCTGTCGAGCGTGAAGTACATGAGCCAGTACGCCCCTTTGCGTTGCCCGTTGATCGGGTACGCCAGGCGCCGCTCTTCCCACAAGCGGCTGACTTTGATCTCTCCGCCGAGCTCGGTGATCATCTTCTCGACGGCCGTCGGCAACGCCGTTTGGTCGCGGGCGAACTTGTTGCCGTCGAAGATAAACAAGCCGTCGTATGTGTTTTCTGCCAAAGCTCTTTTCCCCGCTGCTCGATGGTTTTTTTGATCGATTGTTCTTTTGCAGCCGCCCGCTGACTGATCGCCTGCGGCGGCTGCTTGGCACGCCAGCCCGCGCTGCTGGCGTTGCCTCAGTTGTGCCGGTTCATGGCCGCGGTCATGCCTTCGCCCGCCCAGCACTCGATAGCGTCGGCCGCCGCCACGGTCATGGCCGCTGCGTGTTCTTGTTCTGGCTTCGCAAAGCCGCCCAGCACGAAGCCGGTGACGTCCCGCCCCTCTGGCAGCGGGCCAATGCCCAGCCGCAGGCGTGGCACGTCGGTGCTGCCAAGCTTCTGCAGGATGTCTTTCAGCCCGTTTTGCCCCCCCGCCGAGCCTTTCCCACGAATGCGGAGCTGGCCAAGCGGCAGGTTGAAGTCGTCGCAAACCACAAGCATCTGGTCGGGCGGCGTCTTGTAAAACGCCGATACCTGCCGCGCCGCCAAACCGCTGCTGTTCATGAACGTCTGCGGCCAAACGAGCAGCGCCCGGTGCTGGCCTAGACGGCACTCCGCGACAAGGCTGCTGAACTTCGCCCGAAGCGGAGCTGCGTCTAGCCGTTTGGCCAAGACCGTTAGCGCGTCAAAGCCGACGTTGTGCCGCGTGTTCTCGTATTTTTTCCCCGGGTTCCCGAGCCCTACCACCACCAGCATCCGAGTCTCACGCGCCTTGTCCTACGCCGGCCGGCGGGCTCACCGAGCCGCCGCGGCTCGTCCGCCTACGACTCGGATTCGCCGTCGCCCGCGGCCTTATCGCCAATCACCTCGGGCTCGCCCGCGGCGGCGGCTACGCCGTCCTGCGTTGGCTCGCCTGCCGGCGGCACGCACTGCACGATCACCTCGTCGGCTGCTGTAACGAGCTTGACACCCGCCGGGAGGTCCTTCACGTCGCCCGCGGTGATCGACTCGTTGAGGTGCAGCTCCGACACGTCGACGACAATCTTCTCGGGCAACGCCACTGCCGAAGCCTCTACCTCAACCATGTGCAGCGGCTGCTCGATCATGCCGCCCTCGTTGGCGCCGACGGCGTCGCCCTTGAGTTCTACCGCCACCTCTACCTGCACCATCTCTTTGGCGTCGACACGCAGCAAATCGATGTGCAGCAGCCGCGACCCGAAGGCGTCGTACTGCGTGTCTTGCACCAACGCCTTGCCCGAGGCCGCGCCCGTGAGCTCCACGACGTGGCCCCCGTGACGCAACACACCCCGCACCGCGTCGCGACAGATGGCCAAAGTCACGGGGTCTTCGCCGTGCCCGTACAGCACCGCCGGCAGCTGCCCGGCAGCCCGCAAGGCCCGGTTGTTCCGCTTGCCGAGCTTGGGACGCAGCTCGACCGCCAATGAATCGGACATGAAAAACTCGTGCGTGGAATCTACGGCGTCGTCAGCGGTCGGAACGTGCCGTCGCGGCTCGCCCGCTTGCGCGAATCCCAGATTGTGCCGGGTCGCTGCGGATTTGCAAGCCCGTCAGCAGCGACACTGCGGAGGGGCGGCGTCGAGCCCCGATCGAGCGCAGATGCCCGGGTTTTCTGCGATTCAAGCAAAGTTCTGCAAAAAAGACTTGCCAACTACATACGTAGCTCTACAACTACAGGTGTGGTTGAGCGGCTGCCTGCGTGTGAGTCGCCGAGATAGTAAGAACCGCAAGCCAAGACCGTCCGCTGCAAGATCGTGTCGAAGAAGCAAACGCTGTCCAACGCCGAAACGGAAGTAGCCCGCGTGCTCTGGGGACTTGGCGAGGCTACGGCCCGCCAGGTCACCGACGCGATGCCACCCGGCCAGCGACGCGACTTTTCTACCATTCAAACATACCTCAGCCGCCTCGAAGCGAAGGGGTACGTCGAGTCCTCGCGTGTTGGACGCACCAAGCTGTTTGCTCCCCTGATCAAGCCGAGCATGGTGATCCGGGAGACCGTGGACGACCTGGTTGAGCGGCTGTTCGGCGGGGAAGCGTTCTCGTTGCTCAAACACCTCGTTGCCGACCGTGATGTTACCGCCGAAGAGCTGGCGGAACTGCGTCAGCTGATCGACTCGCTCGAGACGAAACGCCACGGCACAAGAGCAGCCGATCAGGAGCGTCCAGATGTTTGAACGCTTCTGCGAACTAGCGTGGCTGCATGCGTGGCAGCTGTCGGTGCTGATCGTGGTCGTTGGGCTTGTCAGCCGGCTGATCGAGAAGCGGGCCCCGCAGTTGGCCAGCTGCTTGTGGGCGGTTGTTCTCCTCAAAGCATTCACGCCGCCCGTCGTCGCACTGCCGAGCGGCGTTTTTTGTTGGTCGCAGCTCGCCATCACCGGGCCTAGCGCTGGGGCCCTGCCGGCGTCTTCCGCGTTCGACGACGGCGCCGTTTGGCGGTTGTGGGCGATGGCGGCCGTGCTGGTGTGGCTGTCCGGTGTTGTGGTAACGGCCGCCGTGTGTCTCCTCCGCGGACTGCGGCTGCGGAGAGACATCGCCGAGGGGCTTGCGCCGGACGACCACCCGCTGGCCATCCAACTAGCAGAGGTCGCCGCCGAGCTGGGGATGGCGAGGCCACCACGGCTGGTGATCTCGCCGCGTGGTTTGGGGCCTGCCGTTTGCGGCCTGACCCGCAGCACGGTGGTCTTCCCGGCGGCGTTGGTCCCCGAGAGCGGGTCGGCCACCGTGCGGGCGATCTTGCTGCACGAACTGCTGCACGTGCGGCGTGGCGACACCGTCGTGGCGATCCTGCAGATGCTCGCCCGAGTCGTCTGGTGGTTCCACCCGTTGGTGTGGTGGGCAATGCGGAAGGCCAACGAAGTCACGGAACGCTGCGTCGACCGCGGCGTGACACAACTGCTGGGCGACAGGTGCGAACCCTACGCCCGCGGCCTGCTGCGGGTGCTAGAGCTGCGGGCGGAACTGACGCACCCAACCGGGCTCCCGGGCATCTGCAGCGCGCGGCTCAGCAGAGAACGCGTGACGGACATCTACGCCACACCAAGGCGGGGCACACTGGCACAGCGGGCTGCTTGGGCCGTCTCTCGTATCGCAGTCGCTGCGGTGTTTGCCGCCGCGGTGCTGCCCGGCGGAGCGGTGACGCCCATCCGAATTGACTGCTCGGCGCCAACTCTGACTGCATCTGCTGGCCAGACCGAGGCCGCGGCAGCAACGCAGACCGCCAAGCCGATTAAAACGGCATCCTCCAAAAGCGAGGCACCGCAGCGCTAGTGAGCCTTACGAAAACCCGACGACCGTGAGCGTCTCTCGATGCTCGCCCCTGAGTTTTCGTGCTTCCACTGGGGCCTGACGCCAAGGCGTCGGGGCTCGGTAAGCGAACTAGCGGTAAGTGTGGCGACGCCGCTTCAGCCGGCCCGTCCGCACCGCCTCTTTCACCACACGCCGTCACCGGTCTGCGCCACGCGGCCGAGGGCGATTGGCTTTTGGAGTTTTTGTTATGCGACTTCTGACGACACGCCTGCTCACCACGTCCCTCGCCGCCCTGTGCCTGCTCGCGGCTCAAACCGCATCGGCCGTCAGCCCCGCCGGCGGCGCCACGAGTGTCCTGCTCGACACGGATACGCTTGCCGCGGCGGCTAGCCTAAACCTTTCGGGCGCCACCGGCACCGTGCCGGAGGTCTCGATCCCCGGCGGCGTTGCGTTCGGCATCAACCCGCGTGACGCAGCGACGCTGCCAACTACGTTCACCTACAACGTCGGCACCCTGGCCGGCGTGACGGGCACCATCGAGCACACCGGTTCGGTCTTCTTCAACAACGACTCGGTCGAGGTCGGCAACTTCACCATCGGCTTCGACGCCACGCGGGCCACCGGCGACAACACGGGCTTCTTTGTCGCCAGCACGACCGGTATCGCCGCGGTCCTGTTCGACACCACCAACCCGGTAGTGAACGAAGCTTCGGAGACCCTGCTCGACCTGGAAGTCGACCTGGTGGTGTCGCCCGAGTTCGCGGGCTTCTTGCTGTCCAACAGCCTCGCCTCCACCGACCTGACCGGTGCCGATGTCGGCGATGCACGCATCCAGGCCGTGGTGCCCGAGCCGGCTACCCTCGGCCTGGCGTTGCTGGCCGGCCCGGTGGCCCTGATGAAGCGGCGTCGGCGGTAAGTCCTTTCCTCCTTACCACCCGCCGGGGCGGCTGGGCGTTGGGTGCGCCCGGCCGCCCTCATTTATGCGCGGGTGGCAAAGCAGGCCCGATCGCCATCGGACCCGATCGCCACCCGACCCGTCGGCCGCGGGCCCGCCGGCCGCTAGCGGAACAGGCGGCTCACCGACTCGTTGCGGTGGATGGCGGCGATCGCACGCCCCAAGATCGGCGCCACGCTCAGCACACGGGTCTGCTCCAGCAGCTGATCGCCACGCTGCGGGATAGAGTTTGTGCAGACAAGGCTCGTGAGCTCCGCTTCGCGCAGGTTCTGCACCGCGTTGCCGCACAGCACGGCGTGCGTGGCGGCGACGTGGATCTCGCGCACGCCGTGGTCGTGCAGCACCCGCGCGGCGCCGCGGATCGAGCCCGCCGTGCTGATCATGTCGTCGAACATCAGGGCGACCATGCCCTCGACCGGGCCGCCCAGGATGTTGGCCTGCTCGGTGCGGGTGGCGCTCATGCGGCGTTTGTCGATGATGGCCACCGACCCGCCGAGCCGCTTCGAGTGCCCCAGCGCCCGCTTGATGCTGCCCTCGTCCGGGCTGACGATCACCACCTTGCTGAGGTCGATGCCGGACTCGTTCAGGAAGTACTCGTTCATCACCGGCGCCGCGTACAGGTGGTCGACCGGCACGTCGAAGAAGCCCTGAATCTGCGCGGCGTGCAGGTCCATGGTCAGCACCCGCGTGGCGCCCGCGCGGGTGATGAGGTTAGCCACCAGCTTGGCGGTGATGGGCACCCGGCCCTCGTCCTTGCGGTCCTGCCGGGCGTAGCCGAAGTACGGGATGACGGCCGTGATCCGCTCGGCGCTCGCACGCACGCAGCTGTCGATCATGATGAGCAGCTCCATGAGCGTCTCATTGACCGGCGGGCACGTCGGCTGGATGAGGAAGATGTCGCGGCCGCGGATGTCTTCTTCGATCTTGCACGAGATCTCGCCGTCCGGGAACGCCCCCAGCGAGACCTTGCCCAGCGGCACGCCCAGGTCGTTGGCGATGGCTTGGCTCAGCTCACGGTTGGCGTTGCCGCTGAAGAGCTTCAGGTCGTGCATGGGCTGTCGGGTGTCGGCTCTGGGCTGTCGGCTGTTGGCCGTGCGGTGGCGACCGTGGGCTGGCGGGCGCTGCCGGTCGCTAATCCTGCGCTGCCGTCATGCGCCGCATCTCGGCCTCGACCGCGGCGAGGTCGGCCGGCGTGTTGACGCTGAGCGCCTCGCACGGCTGCAGGGCGGCCAGGGCGGCGACCGGCCGGCCCCGTCGCAGCAATATGCCCGGGCAGTCGGTGATGTAGTACTCGGCCTGAGCGTTGCTGGTGGTGAGCTCCGCGAGCGACGCCAGCAGGTCGGCGTTCTCGAACACGTAGGTGCTCATGTTCACCTCGGTGATCGCCCGCTCGTCGGGCGTCGCGTCCCGCTCCTCGACGATGCCCACGAACCGCCCGGCGCTGTCCCGAACGATTCGGCCAAGCCCAGCCGGGTCGTCGCGGTGGGCGGAGCCTACCAGGCACGCGGGCTTGGAGCCTTCGTACTCGGCCAGCAACGCCCGGACCGACGACGCCTGCAGCATGGGCGAATCGCCCGTGACGATCACCACCGGGCCGGCGTGCGGTGCCAGTTCTCCGCGGCACACCATCACGGCGTGGCCGGTGCCCAGCTGCTCGGTCTGTTCGACAAACCCGACGCCGGGCACGTCGGCCAGCTCGGCCCGCACCAGGTCGGCCCGGTAACCGACCACCACCAGCAGCCGCTGGACGCCCGCCTCGCGCAGCGCGTCGACTACGTAGCGCACCATCGGCCGGCCGCACACGGGGGTGAGCACCTTTGGCAGATCGCTCTGCATGCGGGTGCCTTTGCCGGCGGCCAGGATGATGGCGAGGGGGCTCGGCATGGCTTGGGGATTGCAGCGGCGGAGCGGCGGTTTACGCACGGTCGAAGTGGGTGAGCATCATGGCAAGAACGGCGTGCCCGTTCCAGGGGCGAGGCACGCAAACGTGCAGGCCGCAATGCGTCTAGCGTGCCCACGGATCGGGCCCACGGATCGGGGCCAACGAAAAAGCGGCCGCCGGTTGCTGGGGCCGGCGGCCGCTGGGAGGCCCGCCCTGGTGGGCGGGCGGGGTGGGTTGTCGCGGGCCACGCCCCGCACTCAGGCGACGCGCACTCAGGCCGTTAGTTGCCGCCCGCGGGGGCGCTGAGCTCGTACACCAGCTGGGCGGGCGGCACCTTGGCGGCGATCTCGCCGAACGCCTCGAGCATCTGCGACTCCATCTCGGCAATGGTCGAGCCGCCCGGCACGCTGATGTGCACGCCGCCGCAGGCGTGGGCGATCGCCCGCATCAGCCCGCGGTCCGCCCCGGCGCCCACGGCCATGGTGTGGACCGTGATGCCCCGCTTGGCGCACTCCAGCGCCTCGTAGAAGGCGTACTTCTTCTTGCTGTCGCTGGTGCTGTAGTCGCTCTGGCCGTCACCGTCGTAGTCGGTGTGGTCGTCCCAGTCGAAGCCGCTGGGCATGTTCCAGCCGCTGGGCATCCGGTTGGCCTGGCCGTCGGTCATCAGGATGATGGTCGGCCGGGCGCCGTAGCGGGCGTGCCCCTCGTCGCTGGAGTCGTTGTCGCGGCCCACGAGCATCTCCCGGGCCTTCAGCACGCCGTCGCCGATGCCGGTAAAGACGTCGTAGTGGCCCGCCTGGTGGCGCCGCTGGATGGTGTCGACCGCGGCGTAGTCGCTCGTGATCGGGTCGCCGCCCAGGTCGATCGACACCTCGCCGTCGTGGTGGCTGTCTTCCCACACGGCGTAGGTGCCGTAGCTGACCAGGCCGATCTCATCGCCGAAGTCCAGGTCGGACAAGAAGCCCAGGAAGAGCGAGGCGCCGTTCTTCACCGCGTGGAACGGGTAGTGCGACGTCCGCCACAGGTCCTCCGACTCGTCCCACTCCATCTGGTTGTTCTGCAGCAAGTAGTCGATCAGCGTGCGGAAGCCGTACTTCTTCTTGTAGGGCCCGCCCAGGTTCTTGACGTAATGGATGTAGTCCTTCCAGGCGTCCTCGCTGTCGTCGTCGCTGAGCATGCCGTTGGGCAGGCCGTCCGAGCCGCGGCCCGACTGCGGGAAGGGCCACTTCAGCGTGCCCGGCCACCGCGCGTGGTTCTTGCCGTATTTGGCGCCCAGGTCGAGCTCGTCGAAGATGTCGTCGGTGTCGCTGCTCGAGATGTAGACGCCCTCGGCAGAGTCGATGCCGCCGAACTTGTGCTTCCACTTGTTGCGCGCCGGCGAGACGCCCGGCCACTTCACCTTCGAGGCCCGCAGCTCTTGCCAGCACTGGTCGAGGCCGTCCTCCACCTGCTGCTGGGTGAACGTGCCGATGGAGCGCAGCTCGGTGTCGTCGCTCATCGAGCCGGAGAAGTCGAGCACCAGCACCAGGTCCCTCGCCTCGACAAATGCCGTGGCGGAGGTGGTCAGTGGCACGCTGGTGCGGCCGACGGCCCAGCCGAACGCCAGCGGCAGCTCGCTGTCGGGCGCCTCGGGGTCGTCGGCGTTGTTGCGGCGGGCCACCACGCGGACCACGTTGTACGGCGCCGCGCCCCACTGGATGGGCCACGAGTCGCTCGCCGCGTCGTAGTTCCGCTTGCCAAACGAGACGTCCGCCGCCGGGTCCACGTACACGCCGTTGGCCGCGGCCACCTGGGCGGCCATGGTGCGGGCCGCCTCGACGGCGATCGAGTTGGCGTCGATCGTCGCCGAGCCCGTGCCCTGGCCCGCGGCGTGGATTGCAGCGGTGATCTCTTGCGAGGCGGCCAGCGCCGCCGCGTCGACGGCGTTCTGCATCTCGGTCTCGGTCAGGACGATCCGCCCCGAGTCGACCGACATCGACACAAACGCGAACAGCACCGTCAGCACAAAACCGGTGAGCACCACGATCACGCCCCGGCGGTTGTCGCGGGCCGCCCGGCGGGCGCCCCCGGGCAGGGCGGTCGGGGCCTTTACATCGCGCTGGTGAGATCGTTTGGTCATGGCAGGGCTCCTCAGGGTCGTCGGCGGGGCGGTCGGCGGGGCGCGCGGCGGGGGCGAGCGGCGGGCTTTGGCGGATTACGGGAAGCGATCAACGCGGCCGGCTAGTCGGCGATCGTCGCCCGCCCGTTGCGGAACACGACGCTCGAGGACAACTGGTAGTCGCTGCCGGCGTCGATCGCCGTGTAGCTCACGGCCGAGTAGTCCACCGCCACCCGCACCTCGAACAGCTGCAGGTCGTTGGCCGGGTCTTCGATGTCGAACTCCGTGGACGGGTCGTTGTGGTGCGTGACGCTCACGGCCACGCTGTCGCGTGGGATGCCGTTGGACTCCAGGAACAGCTTCACGTCGTCCATCATCTTCTGGTTGGCGGTCATGCCGTCGGGCACCAGGCCCTCGCGGTCCATCGAGGCGAAGCGGGCCCCCTCGCGGGCGGCGGACTCCATCAGGTTCTGCGCATCGTACAGGCGGTTGACCTCGATCACCCCCAGCATGAGCGTCAGCAGGACGGGCGCCACAAACGCAAACTCTACGGCGACGGCGCCACGCCTCGTCTCTGCGCTGACATGCCGGTCTGCGCGGGCGGGCCGGCCTCCGCGGGCGGGCCGGCGGCGGGCTTGGCGGTGGTTTGTCATGGCGGCCTCGTCCTAGGCGTGGGTCTTCTTGATCGCCGCTGGGTTGATCGCTCGCGTGCCGCGGCGTCACTCGTGCCGCATGAAGGCCTGGCCCTCAAGCACCACGCCCTCCATAAACGGCAGCGGCGCCAGGGCGACGTCGTTGTAGGCCACCTTGGCCCGCACCAGGTACATCTGCCGCGGCTCGGCCGTCGAAAGCTCGATGTCCGGAAGCGACTCGAAGCCCTCGCCCGACTCGGGCACCGCGCCGCCGTCGTCAAGCGACTGCGCGTTCTTGACGAACACCTCGACCGCGCCCAAGTCCAACGCCGAGCCCAGCACCGTACGCACGTGGTTCTCGACGTCCGCCGTCGAGCGGCCCTCGGTCGAACCGATCCGCGCCCCCGCTCTGCAGGCGCTACGCAGGGCGTTGTTCACCATCATCGCGTGGCCGAACTCGATCAACGCGAGCACGAAGAACAAGAACACCGGCAGGACAAACGCCAGCTCGACGGTCGTCGTGCCCCGCCGGTCTGGGCGGCGCGGCGGGCGGCGCTTTGGTTTTTGGTGCAGGCCGGGCAGGGGCATCGCGCAGCACTCGCAGAGGAGTGACCGGGCAGCACGCCGGAAGCGGCGTGGCGGGACGGGTCAATGGCGGGAAAAGGCTAGGCGGGATGAGCGGGGCGTGGCGGCCAGCTCGGGCGGCGGACGCACAAGGCGCCGCCGCGATGGGGCAGGGCGCCACGCTAGAAGAAGCCTAGCTCACGATCCGGGGCCGCGCCGGAACTTTTCACGCACGCCCACGCCTTGCAAACGGACTACCGCCGCCTACATCCGCAGGCCGACGCCCAGGCCGAAGCCAAAGAGCCCGCGGCTGGTGCTGTCGTCTACGGCCTGGCCGACGTCGTTCCAGTACTGCGTCTCGAAGACGCCGCGGATGAAGGCTTCGCCCGCGCCGATCTGGCGCCGCCGCTCGAGGCCGAACTGCACCTCGGTGATCGAGAACGTGCCGTTGTCGCCCACCCCAACGGGCGCCCCGGCGCCGGGCGGGACCGCGACGCTCGCCTCGCCAAACTGCCACGACTGGCGGAGCGTGAGCAACGCTTCGGTCCGGCCCCACAGCGGGGCCCGGCCGTACACGGCCAGCATCGGGCCGAAGGCGTCGTCGTAGGCCAGGGCCCCCGCCTCGCTGTACTCAGCCCAGCGGACGCCGGCGCCCAGGCCGACGCGGCCGTAGCCAACGGGCAGCCACCGCTGGGCCTCCAGGTCGAGCGTCTCGAGGTCGACCCCGCCGGCGGCGGTCGGCGTGTCGTACTCCAGGTAGCGGATGGTGAGCCGACGGCCAGCGGCGGGCGTGTAGCCGAGCTGCCATCGGGAGCCGTCTTCGAACGTGTTGCCGCTGCCAACCACCGCCGAGTCGTGCAGCCGCAGCCATAGCGCCTCGGCCGAGAAGTCGACGCCGCCGCTGGGCAACGCCCACCCGGGGGCAAACAACGCACAACCCGGCCCGCAGCCGGCCTGGCCAAGCGGGCCGACCACCGCCGATCCGCAACCGACGCACGCCCCCGCGGATGGAGGAAGCGGCGCAGCGCCCAGCGATGGGCTGACCGTCTGGCCGTCGCTCGGCTGGACCGACGGTGGGAACTGCAGCTGCCCCATCACCGGGCCGTCGGGCTGGCCGACAACCTCTTCCAGCACAATGGGCTCTGGCAGCGGCTCCGCCGGGCCGCCCACAACCGCCGGAGGGGCGGCCTCTGTGTACTGCGCGGTCGCCACGCCACGGGCCGTTGCTCCGCCAAGCGGCAGCGGCGCCAGCGTCGGCAGGCTGGGCAGCTCTAGCTGCGAGGCCAGCAGCGTCGCCCCCGTGTCGTGGTTAACCCGCACGATCTGCCCGACGTACATGCCCAGGTCGCGGCCGACGGTCGGCTCGACCAGCCGCTGGACACGGCCGGCTTCATCCGCCAGGGCAAACGGCGGCGCCCCGCCCGAGGTGTCTGGGTTCCGCACCAGCCTGGCCAGCGGCCGCTGGTCGAGGAGCGTCGCGTCCGCTGCATGCGGCGTAGGCGCTAAACCGTGCCGCAGGCCCGCCGTGGCTAGCGGCCGGGCTGTGGGCGTCTCGAAAGGCAGGGCCGCCGGCTGACGCAGCGGCCCGCCACTGGCTACGCCAACTGCTGACGCCCGAGGCGAAACGGCCGCCTGCAGCGGCGCGAAGATCGCCGGCAGTCGCAACTCGGGCAGTCTGAGCGTTGTGCCACGCGATCGGTACGCACGGCCGTCACGGTCTTCGGCCGCCGCCTCTACGCCAGCGGCACGCCAACCCAGCAGCGGCTGCGCGTCTTCGGCCTCGCCCCGCGGCGCCTGCGCGTACGCCGTGCCGGCAAAGGGCGGCCGGGGGCCCATCGCGGCAATCAGCAGAAGAAGCAGCCAGCAGCCCACACGCAGCATCGAGGCGTCTCCGCTTGCTCGGGAGGCGCCGGCCAGGCCGGCGCGACAGCAGCGGGGCTTCTAGCAACGCCGGCCGGGGGCAGCAAGGCCACCCCCGGCCGGCGGGCGTTCGGGCTTTAGCAGAATCTGGCGAGAGCCGCAGATTTCACGCGGTGGCCGCGGCGAGTCATGCCGCCACACACCGTGGCGCTCAGCGTTGGCCCGGGTAGTAGTGCGAGTAGAAGCGGTACGCGGCCGGGCTGCCGGTGGGGATCAGCGTCTGCGAACCCGTCGGGGCGAACGCCGGCTGGGCGGCCAGGTTCTGCAGCCTGGCGTTCATCTGCTGGGCAGCCAGGGCGGCCCTCCGGTTGAACTGCTGCTGCTGCAGCTGAGGCCGGACGAGCGTCTGGTAGTTCAGGTCGTCGTTGCTGCCCGTGAAGTTGTTGTCGCCGCGAAACAGGTTGAGGTAAGGGCTGATCGACGGCCTTCGGTTCAGGTTGGAAAACGGCCGCTGGCCACCACCAAGCCCACGCCCGCCACGATTGAGCCCAAGCGACGGCGCCCGCGGCGCCCCGACGCGTGTCACCGAGCCGCTGGCGCCAGAGACGGACGACGCCATCCGGCCCGTCGAGCCAATCCGGCGGTCGATCGAACCGACACCGATCACCGGCGCCCGGATCGTCGATTGTGCAAGCGTCTGGCGGACGATGGCGTCGCTCGAAAACTGGTTGCCGATCGCCTGCTGGCGGATGCGGTTCAGCTGGAAGTTGCTGTAGCTCGAGCCCCGGCTCCCCGACTGCGCGGACGCCCAATCGGCGGCACCCAAGCAGAGGCACGCCGCCACGACCGGGGCGAGGCCCCGCGTTAGACACAGCTGCGGATGGCGTTTTGGCGTTTGGCGTTGCATCGGGCGATTCCCTCTCTAGCGGTAGCTTTTGGGCGACCCTGTAGTGTCCGGCTCCGCCGCAGGCGGCGGCAGATACGTTGGCTGCGATTGACTTAGGTGGCCGTGGGAAGTTTATGCGCTGCATCAGGCGGCGGCAATCAATTCGCTGGCACCGCCATCGCTATGCTAATTGCCACACAGCTAGCGTTCCCGCGAATCCCCGCGGGCACAACGGCTTAGGCCTAGCCGGCACGGCATAACCGCACCACGCGGCGCAACCGGCTAACCGCTGCCGCTGCAGGCTGCCCTTGGCCCGGCCAACGGCCGATCGGTATAGTGCACGCTCGTACACACCTGCACGCCGGGCACCATGGCGTATGCGGCGGGCAGCGTTCCTGACGCTGCACGAGCATCGTCTGTGCCGGACCCAGCCGTTCGAGCCCAGCTGTTCGAGCCCAGCCAATCCACCCGCGCCGGCAAACCCGCACCGCACCCGGCGGCTCACCCGCCACGTCGATCATGGAGGGCCCGAAGGCCATGGACGTCGCCAAGCTGATTGACCGCATGCAGCGCCGACCGGATTACCGCGGCCAAGTGGTGCACGTCGAACGCCTGCCGGAGCGGCCGGGCCGATACGCCCAACCACGGCAGCCGCTGGCGCCGGCCGTTGCGCGGCTGCTGGCCGGGCGGGGCATCGAGCAGCTCTACACGCATCAGGTCGAAGCACTCGACGCCGCCCGGGCGGGCCGCGACCTGGTGGCGGTCACCGGCACCGCCAGCGGCAAGACGCTCTGCTACCAGCTGCCCATCTTGGAGGCCGTGCTGCAGGACCCCGGCGCCCGGGCGCTCTGCTTCTACCCGACCAAGGCGCTCGCGCAGGACCAGCTCAAGGGGCTGCTCGACCTGGTGGGCGGCGACGAGCACACCGCCCAGGCTGTCCGGCCCGGCGTGTACGACGGCGATACGCCCACCGCCCAGCGGCGCCGCATCCGCAACGAGGCCAACGTCGTCCTCTCCAACCCGGACATGCTGCACGCGTCCATCCTGCCCTACCACCCGAAGTGGGCTACCTTCTTCGCCGAGCTGCGGTACGTGGTGATCGACGAGGTGCACAGCTACCGCGGCATCATGGGCGCCCACGTGGCCGCGGTGCTGCGGCGGCTGCTGCGTGTGTGCGAGCACTACGGCTCACGCCCGACGTTCCTGGCCACCAGCGCGACGATCGCCAACCCGGGCGAGCTGGTCTCGCGGCTGATCGACCGCGAGGTGGAGGTGGTCGACAACGACGGCTCGCCCCGCGGCGCCAAGCACTTTGTGCTGTGGAACCCAGCGCCGCTAGAATCCGACCGCGGCGACACCGACACGCTGGGCCGCCGCGGCGCGGGCGACGACGCCGTCACCTGGCTTGTCGAGTCGCTGCACGCCGGCGGCCAGGCGCTGGTCTTCACCCGCACCAGGCAGGCGACCGAGCTCGTGCAGCGGTACGCCACCGAGCGGCTGGCCCAGGAGCACTCGCCGCTGGCCGGCCAGGTGCGTGCCTACCGCGGCGGCTACCTGCCCAACGAGCGGCGGGAGATCGAAGAGGGCCTGTTCAGCGGCCGGCTCCGCGGCGTCGCCTCGACCAACGCCCTGGAGCTGGGCGTCGACGTCGGCTCGCTGGACGTGGCCGTGATGGCCGGCTACCCGGGCACCATCGCCAGCTGCTGGCAGCAGGCGGGCCGCAGCGGGCGCCGCCAGGCGGAGAGCCTGGCCGTGCTGCTGGCCGGCAACGACCCGGTGGACCAGTACCTGCTGCGGCACCCCGAGTACTTCTTCGCCCAGTCGCCCGAGCACGCGGTAGTAGACCCGGACAACCCGTACGTGCTGGCCAAGCACCTCAAGGCGGCCGCCTTTGAGCTGCCGCTGGCCGGCGAAGACTTCCGCCGCTTCGGCCCGCTGGCCGCGCCCATCGCCGAGGTGCTGCGCGACGAGGAGCAGCTGGCCGAGGTCGACGGGCAGTTCTACTGCCCCGGCGGGCAGAACCCGGCCGTGGGCGTCAGCCTACGCAACATGGCGGACAACACGTTCAGCATCGTCCAGCGCAAGCAGTCGCGGGTCAGCCGCGACCTGTTCACCAGCCAAACCAAGACGGGCCCCCCGCCCGCCGCGGCCCTCGAAACGCACGAGGTGATCGCCAACGTCGACTCGATCAGCGCGCCCGAGCTGGTCCACCCCGAGGCGGTCTACCTGCACAACGGCGAGACGTACTTCGTCCGCGAGCTCGACCTCAACGGCAAGGTGGCCTACGTCGAGCGGCGGGAGATGGACTACTACACCCAGGCGGTCTTGGAGCACAACGTGCTGATCACCAAGCCGCGGGCCGAGAGCGACGCCGTTCCGCCCGCCACGCTGGGCTACGGCGAGGTGGACGTGAGCTGGCAGACCGTGGCGTTCAAGAAGCTCAAGTTCGACACAAAGGAGAACATCGGCCTGGGGCCGGTGGACATCCCCGCCCAGAACTTGGCGACCACAGCCTGCTGGCTGATGCCGGGCGAGGCGGTACGCGTGGCCATGAAGCGCGAGGGCCTGCGCACCGGCGAGGGCGTGGCCGGCCTGCGGAACCTGGCGGTGGTGGCCCTGCCGCTGGTGGCCATGTGCGACCCGCGGGACATCGGCGGCGTGGTCGACGCCAAGAACCTGGGCCACACCACGGTGATCTTGTACGACCGCTACCCGGGCGGGCTGGGCTACGCCGAGAAGGGCTTCCAGCACGCCCCGCAGCTGCTGGCGATCTGCCTAGAGATGGTCCGCGACTGCCCGTGCCGGGAGGGCTGCCCCAGCTGTGTCGGCATGCCGGACCACGCCGGCCTGCACCGCGACCCCGACCTGAAGCGAGGCCACCCGATGCCCAGCAAGCAGGCGACGCGCCGGCTGCTGGAGCTGCTGGTCTCTTCGCCCGACCCGCAAGCCACGCCGGACGCTGGAATGCAGAAGCCCCTGCCGGTGTGAGTCCGCGCCGGGCTGTGGCTAAACGCCGCGCGAACCGTTGGTTGAAGCCGGCGAGTGGCGGTGCTCTCGCCAAAGCCGGCCCGCGAGTTCGCAATACCCCAGGAAGTGTCCGTCGGTCTGAAAACAGCGGCGCGGGACGATCGCCGCCTCGACCGAGCGCAGATAAACGAACAAGTGCGACTCGGTTGCCGCGACGACAGGCACCGCCGCCCAATAGCGTACGGCGTGCCCGCCCCGTTCTTCCAAGCGTACGCCACGACCATCGATCGAGACGGTAAGTCTCTCAGCAGTCCCGCCGTAGAGGCCCATCCGAATCAACCGCTTGATCCTGCGTCGAGCCCGCCACCGAGCGAGGGGGAACTGCAGCGCGCCAGTCACGATGCACGAGACGCCCACCAGATGCAGCATGCCACGCACGGCTGGTCCACCGCGGAGCGGCTGCAGAGCCACTGCCGCAATCAGGCAGACAACACCGACAAGCACGCTGATCTGAATCCTACGCCAAAGCATCTGCTTCACCGTCGCGTTCTCGCGGTTCAGGTGCGTCACGAATGCCACGTAGTCGTCGGTGTGCAGCTCTACGGTGATTGCCTGCGGCGGCTGAAGCGTGACAGCTTCCGAGTCGAGCGGCGCCGCCGGCGACGCGTAGGGATTTTTGGCGTCCATGGCGCCAGCATGCCGCAACTCGCATTCCCCCGCAAACGCGCGGCGGGATAGACTCAGGCGATGCTCAGCGACTCTCTCCGCAGCCGGCTGGAAGAACTCAACCGTGAGCGGCTGCCGGGCGCCATTCCTGCCAAGCCGCCGGCGCCCGGCCGCAAGCCAGGCGGCGCCAGCTGCACCGCCCCGGCGGGTGTGCAGCCGAGTGGCGACCTGCTGGAGTCTGCCGTGGTGTGCGAGAACGCCGGCGGCGAGCACCTGGTGATCCCGATCCCGGTAGACCGCCTGTGGCCGGGCGGGGAGTCGCGTGTCGCCGCCCGGCTGGACCACCTGCGGACGCTGCCCGAGGATCGGCTGGCCGCCGGCATGGCGCCGCTGGTGGCCGCGATGCCCGCCAGCGCCGTGATGCTCGACCTAGAGACCTGCGGCTTGGCCGGCTCGGCGGTGTTCTTGGTTGGGCTGCTGCGGGTGGTCGAGGGCCGGCTGACCGTCGAGCTGCTCTTCGCCCGCAGCTACGCCGAGGAGCGGGCGGTGATGCACTCGCTGTGGAACCGCCTGGCGGGCGACGGGAGCGACGCAGCCAACGGCGACGGGTCTGATCGCGACGGGTCTGATCGCGACAGCTCTGATCGCGACAGCTCTGATCGCGACGGGGACCAGCCCTGTTCGGTCATCGCCACCTTCAACGGCAAGAGCTTCGACTGGCCGATGGTCATGGACCGCAGCCGCCGGCACCTGCTGCACAAGACGCAGCCGCTCCGCGAGCCGCCGCACCTAGACATGCTGCACCCGGCCCGCCGCCGCTGGAAAGGCCGGCTGCCCGACTGCAAGCTGCAGACCATCGAGCGGCTGGTGTGCCGCCGCACCCGGGTGGGCGATATCCCCGGCAGCCAGATCCCCGCGGCGTACGACGCCTACGTCCGCACCGGCCGGCCGGGCGAAATGGAGGCCGTCCTGCACCACAACGCGTTGGACCTGGTCACGCTGCTGGACATCGCCATGCGCCTGGCGGCGTAGGCGCCCCGCGGGCCAACCGCCCTGCACGCCGGTTGCTACCCTATTTGCGGCGGACTAGACTCGGCTTCCTTTAAAAACGGAGCCCAGCCGCGATGCGTCACGTCTTATCCGCCCTCGTCCAGAACGTGCCGGGCGTGCTCGCCCAGATCGCCGGCATGCTGGCCTCGCGCGACTACAACATCGACAGCCTGGCGGTCGGCGAGACCGAGGACCCCAACTTCTCGCGGATGATCCTGGTGGTGGTCGGCGACGACCGCGTGCTGGAGCAGGTCCGCAAGCAGCTTGAGAAGATCGTCACCGTCGTGCGGGTGGACGACATCGGCGGCCAAGACCACGTCGAGCGCGACCTGATGCTGATGAAGGTCTCGGCCTCGCTGGGCAAACGCAGCGAGGTCCGCGAACTGACCGAGGTGTTCCGCGGCCGCATCGTTGATGTCGCCCCCGAGGAGCTGATCGTCGAAATCTCGGGGCAGGAGTCGAAGATCGAGGCGTTCATCGACATGATGCGTCCGTACGGCATTGTGGAGCTGGTCCGCACGGGCCGCATCGCCATGGTCCGCTCGATCAACCGCACCAAGCCCGACCCGACGCACTTCGCGGCGAGCGACACCGCCGGCTGAGCCCCGCGCGAGGAAGCTCGGCGGCGGGTCGCCCGGCGGCCGTTGCTCGGCGACGCTCCCCGGCGCCATCGGCAATGCGTTCTAGCCCCGCCGCTTACACCACCCGGCGGACCCAACCCCAAACAGACCGACCCGAACCATGCCAGCCAAGATCTACTACGACGCCGACGCCGACCTCAAAGCCCTGCAGGGCAAGACCGTGGCGATCATCGGCTACGGCTCGCAGGGCCACGCCCACGCCCAGAACCTCCGCGACAGCGGCGTGCAGGTGGTCGTGGGGCAGCGGCCGGGCGGCGCCAACTACGACCTCGCCAAGAGCCACGGCTTTGAGCCCGTCTCCGCGGCCGAGGCCGCCAAGGCCGGCGACGTCATCAACCTGCTGCTGCCAGACGAGGTCCAGGCCGACGTCTACACACGCGACATCAAGCCGAACCTGCAGCCCGGCAACGTGCTGACCTGCTCGCACGGGTTCAACGTCCACTTCGGCCTGATCGAGCCGCCCGCGGGCATCGACCTGCTGCTGGTGGCGCCCAAGGGGCCTGGCCACCTGGTGCGCAGCGAGTTCGTCGCCGGCGGCGGCGTGCCCAGCCTCATTGCCACGCGTTCGGCCGCCGCTACGGCGTCGGATGACGAGATGTCCGACGAATCGTCCGACGTCTTCAAGGTCGGCATGGCCTACGCCAAGGCCAACGGCGGCACCCGCGGCGGCGTGATCCGCACCACCTTCGCCGAGGAGACCGAGACCGACCTGTTCGGCGAGCAGGCCGTCCTGTGCGGCGGCATCAGCGAGCTGGTCAAGGCCGGCTTCGAAACCCTGGTCGAGGCGGGCTACCAGCCCGAGATGGCGTACTTCGAGTGCCTGCACGAGGTGAAGCTGATCGTCGACCTGCTGTACCAGGGCGGCCTTAGCTACATGCGGTACAGCGTCAGCAACACGGCCGAGTACGGCGACTACCGGTCCGGCCCCCGCGTCGTGACGCCCGAGACCAAGGCCGAGATGAAGCGCATTCTGGCCGACATCCAGTCCGGCCGCTTCGCCCGCGACTGGATGCTAGAGAACAAGGCGGGCGCCCCGATGTTCAAGGCCACGCGTCGCAACGAGCAGCGGCACCCGGTCGAGCAGGTGGGCAAGCAGCTCCGCAAGATGATGAGCTGGATCGACGAGAAGGAAGTCGGCTAGGTTAGACCGGCCGGCAGCCGGCCGAGCGGACCTCACCCCGCGGAAAAAGGGCCCCTATGTCCACCGCCTACAAGCGCCTCAGCGTCGCCGACTTCTTGGCGCTGGAGCAGTCCGCGGACCAGCGTCACGAGTTCTACGACGGCGAGGTCTTCGCCATGGCCGGCGGCACGGTCTGGCACAGTCTGATCACCGCCAACGTGTCCGCCGAACTACGCGCCGCGCTCAAAAAGCGGGGCTGCCTGACGCTCTCAAGCGACATCATGGTGGCCTGCCCCAGCGGCCTACGCACATACCCGGACGTGACGGTTGTCTGTGAGCGGCCCGAGTTCGAGGGGGACCGGCAGGTGACGCTGCTCAACCCGCAGGCGATCGTCGAAGTGCTGTCCGAATCGACCGAGGCGTACGACCGCGGCAAGAAGTTCGAGCACTACCGCGGGGTCGCGTCGCTCCGCGAGTACCTGCTGGTCTCGCAAGACTACCGCCACATCGAACACTTCACGCGGCAGGCCGACGGCCAGTGGCTGCTGCGGATGCACGGCGATGACCCCGGCGGGCATGTTGGCGGGAAGCGTGATGGCAAGGCCGGCGACGCCGAGCCGCCGATCCACCTGAGCCTGCCGACGCTGGGCTGCACGCTCTCGCTGGACGAGGTGTACGCGGGCGTCGAGTTCCCGCCACCCAAGCCGGAGCCGTTTGCCGCCGAGCAGCCGCCCGCCGCCGAAGCGCCGCCGAGAAGGCCGGGGCCGCCGCGCCTTGACGGCTGACGCAGCGCCGATTCGCCCCGCAACACGCCACGCCCACCGGCTGGCACAATTTGCCTGACGCCGGCGCTGCGGACCACGCCGCACGGGCGTTTTTGGCGCCGGCTGGCCGGAATCAACCGGCGAAAAGACCCGAAACGGTTCGATCTCGCCGGCCATGCCGGCCGAAACGACGCAATCGCCGCTGAGGCTGCACCGCTCTGATTGTCACCGTAGCAGCCGGATCGCCAAATCTCGACAGCAGAAGTAGCCGCGCCGTTTTAGGCCACGCCGCCAGATTCTTGGCCGCACGCGGCGGCGCCTAACGCAGTACGCGGACCGATCGCCGCTCACAGCCACAGGTGCAGGCGGCCGTCTAGCATGTCGGGCAGGCGCCGGCGGACGGTGCTCTCCACCTGCTTCGGGTGGTACCGCGTGCTCAGGTGGCCGGCGATCACCAACTCGTTCTTGAACTTGTCCCGGCGGTCGATCAGGTCGTCCAGGTGCATGTGGCCGTACTTGTGGATCTTGTCCTTGCGGTGGTCCGGCGCGACGAACGTGAGCTCCGTGATCAGCACCTTGGCCTGGTACATGGCCGGGTTGTTGTCTAGGCCCGGCGGCGAGCTGTCCCCCACGTAGGCCAGCGTGGGCGTGCGGACCTCGCGCGTCACGTCGGTCCCCGCCTGGCGTAGGTCGCGGATCTCGTGCCCGGCTAGGCCCGTGTACTCGTCCTTCAGCTTCCGCCGGCGGTCCCACACCACGTATCCAACCGAGGGCACGGTGTGCGTGGTGGCGTGCGTCGTGACGACACGCTCACGCGAGAGCTCGATCTCTTGGCCCGGCTCGACCGGCCGCAGGTCGCACGGCGTGCGGCCGCGGTCCATGCGGCTGAACGCGCGGAGGATCTCCTTGACCGGGCCGATCAGGCCGGACGGCAGGTAGATGGTGGGCGGCTCCATCTTCATCATCCGCCGGCGGGCCACGTACACCGGCAGCCCGGCGATGTGGTCCAGGTGGCCGTGCGAGACGAACCACGTCTCGGTGCCCATGAACGACCACGGCTGGGCCCCAAGATCAAAGCCGACGCTCATCTCCGGCACCCGCCAGTAGCTCTGCACGGCGGCGCGCGAGTAGCCCTCGATCGTCAGGTCGCCGTGCTTGTGGGTTTTGACCGGGAGGTTGTTGACCATCAGCAGCGGGCGGTGAGCGGCGGGCAGGAGGCAGAAACAGCGGCGTAGAACCAGCGGCGGCAGAAGCCCCCGGGGACGCCATTGTAGGCCCCGGCCGGCGGGGCGTAAGACGCCCGGGCGGGCCATGGGGTTCGGACCGCCGGCTAAGCAGGACGCCGCAGAACGGCGCTGCCGCTCAAGCGGCTGCGTCGGCCTCGCCGTCAACTCCCGCCGCCCGGCGAGGCTCCTCCGGCAGCGGCGCCGCGCCGGGACGCAGCAGCAGGTCGCCATAGGGCTCCGGCTGCTCCGCGAGGGCGTGGCCGTGGCGGACCAGCTCCAGCACCGCCAAGAACGTGGCGATGAGCGTCGACTTGTGCACCGTGCCGTCGAACAAGTCGGCGAAGCCCACGCCGCCCTCGGCGGCAAGCCGGTCGTACACCCGCCGCATAAAGACGTGCACCGGCGTGCTGTCATAAGGGATCGTGGCGGCGGCCGGCGGCTCGAGCTTCTGCTGCATCACCCGACCGAAGGCGCACACCAGGTCCCACAGCTCGACGCGGCCCACCTGCTGCTCGGCCTGCCCCCCGCCACGCGGCCGGTCGGGCGCCGCGCGGGCGAACCTCCGGCCCCACTCGGCGCCCCGCTCCTCCAGCGCCTCGGCCGCGTCGCGGTACCGCTTGAACTGCAGCAGCCGCTCGACGAGGCCCTGCTTGGCGTCGTCCGCTTCGGCGGCGGGCGCCTGGGCGTCGGGGAGTTGCCCGTCGTCTCCGTCGTGCTGCGGCAGCACGACGCGTGACTTGATCTCGATAAGCGTGCTCGCAACCTCGACGAAATCTCCCACCGAGTCGACGTTCAGCTCCTCGAGCACCACGACGTAGTCCAGGAACTGCTGCGTCACCGTAGCCAGCGGCACCGCGGCGATCTCAAGCTCGTGCCGGCGCACCAGGTGCAGCAGCAGTTCGAGCGGGCCGTGGTAGATGTCGAGCTGGACGCGGAAGTCCATCGCAGAGCGCAGCCGGGTTGATAGGTGCATCCTCAGTGCCCGGAGCTTCTAGCAGCGCACCCCCCGGCGCCCCAGACCAACCCCGCCGGCGGGTACGGCACGAAAAAAGCCAGCCCGGCAAAACCGGGCTGGCGACGCGGGTGGCTGGATTGGGCGGCTTGGCGCGGGCTAGGCCGCCTGCTCGGCAGCGTCGGCCGCTTCGTCGACGAGCTCTGGCCCTTCGGGCGACTTGTCGGCGGTCTCGCTGGCGGCTTCCGCCGGGGCGGGCGTGTCGACGCTGGCGCCGGCGGCGGCCGGCTCATCGGTGGGCGGGGCCAGCGGCGTGTCGGCGGTGTCAGCGTCCGCGTCCGCGGGCATGGCGTCTGAGGGCATCACGTCGGCGGCGGCCGGCTCACTCGGAGCATCTTCGGCCGGCGCGGTGGGGCCATCGGATTCCGGCGCGGTCGGCCCGTCGGGTTCGGCTGGCGCCTCGGGCTCGCTCGGCTCGTCCGGCTCCATGGCGGGGGGCTCCGGCGCCGGGGGCAACGCCGGGCCGCCGGCATCGTCACCACTCGGCGGCCCGCCATCCGACGGCGACGACTCGACCACCGTCTCGCCGACGACCGTCCCGCCCATCACCACGCCACTCATCACGACGCCTTCTGAGCAGCCGCAGTCGGCCGCGGCCGGCATCGGCGCCGATGAGACGACGACTTCCCCGCAAGCGGGCGCCGGCATGCAGCTGGGCTGAGCGTTGCAAACGGGCTGGGCGTTGCAAACGGGCTGCGGCATGCAGCTGGGCTGGGGGTTGCATGCCGGGGGAGGACACGGCGGTGGGCCGCACTTGGACCGCTGGCACTTGGCACGCAGCTTGGCGAACAAGCCCGCGTGGGCGTCCGTCGGCGCCAACACGCACACAGCAAAGGCGAGGCCCAGCACCGTCAGGGCGTGCCCACAGGATCGCAGTTTCATCTTCGCTTTCTCCGTCTCAAGATCGCTGGAAGAGCGGGCGGCTGCTTCCGACCGGGCCCGGGCGGGTCACCGTCGCTAGCACCCACAGGACGTGCAGGATGCTATGGCGAGCCGTCCCGGCGTGTCAACTACGGGGGCTTGGGTTTGATTTGCGGCCTGCGAAACCTGGGGCGGCCGCGAGGCGCCGCCAACCCCGCCGTGCCTAAAAACAGCGGGGGCGTGGCCGATGCCTCGGCCACGCCCCTCGGTGCGAATCTCGGATGCGTAACTCGTTGCCGCCCGCAGCGTGACCGCCACGGGCGGGAGCGCTCAGTAGCAGCAGGTCGGCGCCGGCGGGCAGCAGCGGGCGGCCCGGCGGGCGGCGCACTTGGCCTTCAGGCGGGCGAAGAAACCCATCCGCTTGGGCTTGCAGCAAGGGGCCGGCTCGCAGCAGACCGGCTCCGGAGCGGGGCAGCAGACCGGCGCGGGGGCGGGCTCGCAGCACGGTGCGGGCGCCGGGGCCGGGTCGCAGCAGGGCTCAGCCATCATGACGGGGGCCGGCTCGTGGTAAACCGGCGCCGGGGCGCAGGCAGGAGCGCAGGCCGGCTCGGGGGCGCAAACGGGCTCCGGCTCGCAGCACATCGGCTCCGGCTCACAGCAAACCGGCTCCGGCGGGCAGCACTTGTTCTTCTTCAGGCAGCCGAACAGACCAGCCTCGGCCGATGGGGTGGCGGTGGCAAGCACGGCAACGGCGGCCAGCAGGCAGAAAGCCCGCAGCAGGGTCGAAAGCTTCATCTCAGGTGTCCTCCAGAGGAATTGAGCGGCCAGCATCCCAGGAGGGGAACCGGGCACGCCGTGGGCAGGCTCGACGAATCGCGACCGCCGGCGGCCCGTGTGGCCTCCCGAGGCACAAACGCCCCGGGCGCCACCGTCTCGGGCAAACCCGCTTGGCCGCCCCACACTGGACCGCCAACGATCAGCCGCTCTCGTCAATCGACTCTAGCGGTTAGGCAAAGTGTGCCGCCCGCCAAATCGGCGATCAGAGTAACACCCGACACCCGCGTGTCAACGGCCCCGCGGGGATAAATTCGGGGCTTCAGGCAAAATAAAGGGCCACGTGCACACAGAGTGCGTGGCCGGCCTGAGACCATGAACAGAACGAGAGGATGCGCCTGTTTTTTTGCTACCGCAGCGGCTGACCAGCGGCTGGCTGGGCCGCGGTCTGCGGCGGCGTGGCGGGCGGCTGGCCAACGAAATAGCCCGGCGCCGGCGGCTGCTCGTATTCCTCGAAGTTGAGGATGACCGGCGGCTGGCCCGGCGCCACCTCATACGCCACGCCAGACACCTTCCACGCCGACCCAACCTGCTTGACCAGGCACAGCATTTCAGCGTCGCCCGCCGAGTCGCTCAGCAGGCACTGCACGGCCGCCCGGCCTTGGCCCAGGTCGCGGACCTCGCCGATGCGGAAGTCAGGCGCCCCGATCTCGGGCGACGCAAACCCCTGCGAACTCGCCTCGAAGCGGGCGATCGCCGCGGGCGTCAGGCAGCCGGTGGCGCGGGCCGTGTCGCCGGCAACCACGGCCGACAGAAACTCATTGGCGATGGCCGCAATCGGGCCCCGCGCGTTCGGCTGGGCCGCGGCCGCCCCCTGACCGCCAGCGGTGGGCTGCGTCGCGGCCACGGGCGAGGGGCCTTCACCCCCCGAGCACCCCCAAGCCGCTACCGCCAAAAGGCAAGAACCCGCAACCACCCGCGTGCTGACTCGTCGCATCGTCCGATTCCTTTCGGCAACACCATCCGTGGGCCGCAACCGGGGCCCTCACAGCAGCGGCGAAGTGTGGCAAAGCCCGCTTGGCGGGTCAATGCAGATCCGGAGCAGGTGGCAGGCGCGAGGAGCAGGCGCGAGGTGGAAGGTGGAAGGTGGAAGGTGGAAGGCGCTCGCTAGCGGGTGGGAGCTCGGAGTTGAGGGTTGGGAGTTGGGAGTTGGGAGTTGGAAGTTGGAAGTTGGAAGTTGGAAGGCGCTAGTTCCTGTCGGCTGCGGAAAACGCCGCCCAACTTGTAACTCCCAACTCCCAACTAGCGCCTACCACCCAGCGCCTACCACCTAGCGCCTGCCAACTACCCCGCCGACAGGCCGCGGTCGACCGATGCCTGGTCGCGGCTGTACAGGGCCAAGGCCTGCTCGAAGAGGTCGCGCGACACACGCCACTCGGGCGAGGTGTCGGTGTACGCGTTGCAGTGGGCGGCGATCAGGCGGTACAGGAACTTGAACAGGTGGCGGGGCGTCCGCAGCGAACGCATCGCGTCGATCAAGCGGTCCTCGCGGATGTCTTCGGCCAGCAAGCCGCGGAGCGTCGGCGTGGCGCCGCCGGTGGCGCAGGCGGCCAGGCGGGCGTTGGCCAGGTCCAGCAGCGCTTCGCCCGTCCAGTCGAGCGAGGGCACCAGGTTCTGCTTGTCGATCCGCGCACGCTGATGGAACTCGCGTGTCTCGCGGTTGAGGTGCTCCATCAGCTCGTCGGGCAGCAGCAGCTTGACGCCGATGCCCGGCTGCTTGAGGAACTTGTTGTCGAGCATGGACCACACCAGGTCGCGCATCAGCTCGACCTTGCCGCCGGTCAGGTGCGGCTCGTCGACGCGGTCGACCAGCACCAGGATGCCCGTCACGCCGAGCGAGCGGAGCACGCCCTGGAACTTCTGCAGCAGCTCGTAGCGGTCGTCGGTGCGGCGTTTGTTGGGCAGCGGCTGGTTCTGCAGGTCGGCGCCCGCCAGGGCCATCAGCAGCCGCTGCGTGGTGGCCGTCTCGCGGCGGAGCACGCGCACCTGGGTGCGGACGCCGCGTGCCTTCAGGCGGAAGCGGAGCCACTTCCACAGCCACGGCAGCCAGGCCAGCGTGAGCACCGCGTACAGCCACGGGCCCTGCAGCCAGCCCCACGCCGCCAGGTACCCCATGAGCGACGCCGCCGCCGTGGTAACGCCCAGGCCCAGGCCGGCCTCGAGCCACCGCTTGGGGTTGCCCAGCCCCAGCGTGCCGAAGCGTAGCCGCCGCCGGAGGTTCTTCCACCGCGAGGTCAGCGGCGCGGCCGAGGAGTCGTCGTAGCAGGCGGCCAGCAGCAGCAGGTCCCGCTTCTGCGCGTGGTCTAGGGCCAGTGACGGCTCGCTCTCGGTGGCGCTGGGCAGCAGGCGGTTGGCGGGCGGGCCCGTGCGCTGCCGGGCGTCCAGCAGGTGGTCGATCAGGTCCGTCACGCCCAGCGACAGCAGGGCGTCCATGTGGTCCCACAGCTTCCACTCGGCCAGCACCCGCGCGGGGTCACGCTGCTTGCGGACCGGCAGCCGGTCGGCGAAGCAGTCCAGCAGCGGGTTGAAGTCGTCGTACTCGATCACCCACAGCCGGTCCTGCTTGTGGTCGCGGTTGTGCTCGGCGATGCGGCTGGTGATCTGCAGCCGCATGGCGGTCTTCCCCGCGCCCTTCTCGCCGAACACGATCGACGTGGCCGGGTCCGACAGGTCGCCGAACACCTTGTCCCACGCCGGGTGGTAGGTGTTCTCGCGGCAGCGGTTCTTGAAGACCGGGTCGGTCTGCGCGTCCTCCTCGGCAAACGGGTTCGCCTCGATGCCGTGGTGCTGGAAAAACTGCTCGGTACGCATGGGTGGTTCTCGGTGGGTCGCCTGTCG
>JBCCQL010000001.1:0-31273 GCA_039024355.1 Planctomycetota bacterium | reverse complement strand
CTCCCAACTCCCAACTCCCAACTCCCAACTCCCAACTCCCAACTCCCAACTCCCAACTCCCAACTCCCAACTCCCAACTCCCAACCGCCACCTACCACCTACCACCTCGCGCCTGCCAACCCCCTCATGACACCTAGCCTCCGCCTGCTCCTGGTCCTGCACAACCACCAGCCGATCGGCAACTTCGACGGCGTGATGGAGCAGGCGTACCAGGACAGCTACCTGCCGTTCCTCGATGTGTTCGAGCGGTACGAGACGCTCAAGATCGCGCTGCACACGAGCGGCTCGCTGATGGAGTGGATCGACCGGGCGCACCCGGAGTACGTCGACCGGCTGTCGGGCCTGGTCCGGGCGGGGCGGATCGAGGTCGTCGGCGGCGCCTACTACGAGCCCATCCTGACGATGATCCCGCCGCGTGACCGCGTCGGCCAGATCCGGGCCTACACAGACTGGCTCCAGCAGCGGCTGGGCGCCGAGGTGCGTGGCATGTGGATGCCCGAGCGTGTCTGGGAGCAGTCGCTCACCAGCCAGATCGCCGAGGCGGGCATCGAGTACACGCTGCTGGACGACTACCACTTCCGCAACGCCGGCTGGACCGGCGAGCAGCTGCACGGCTACTACGTCACCGAAGACGACGGCCGCGTCGTCTCCGTGCTGCCGGGCAGCGAGCGGCTGCGCTACACCATCCCGTTCGCCGAGCCGCACGAGACCATCGACTACCTGCGGGGCGTCGCGCAGCAGTCGCCCGGGGCGGTGATGGTGTTCGGCGACGACGGCGAGAAGTTCGGCACCTGGCCCGACACCAAACAGCACGTCTACGACAACGGCTGGCTGGCCCGCTTCTTCGACGCCCTGCGGGACAACGGCGACTGGCTGCAGGTCACCACGCCGAGCGAGGCCCTGGCCAGCGTGGCGCCGCTGGGCAAGCTGTACATCCCCGAGGGCAGCTACCGCGAGATGATCGAGTGGGCCCTGCCCGCCGAGCAGCAGAACCGCCAGCACGACGCCCAGCACGACCTGGAGCACGCCGGCAAGTGGGAGGCGATCCAGCCCTTCGTCCGCGGCGGCTACTGGCGGAACTTCAAGGCCCGCTACCCAGAAACCAACGAGATGTACGCCCGCATGCAGATGGTCAGCCGCCGGCTCGACGGGCTGCGGCGCTCCCAGCAGAATCACAGCGAGCTGCTGGACCACGCCACCACGGAGCTGTACCGCGGCCAGTGCAACTGCAGCTACTGGCACGGCGCCTTCGGCGGCGTCTACCTGCCGCACCTGCGCAACGCCGTTTACAACCACCTGATCGCCGCCGACAACCTGATGGACCAGTACCAGGGCCGCGGCGGGCAGTGGGCCGAGGCCGACGCCGCGGACTACACGCTAGACGGCCGCAAGGAGGTCCGCCTCGCGTCGGACCGGCTGGTGGCGCTGGTCTCGCCCGCCGACGGCGGCACGCTCTACGAGCTGGACGTCCGCAGCATCTGCCACAACCTGCTGGCCACGCTCGGCCGCCGCGAGGAGGCCTACCACCGCAAGGTCCGCGCGGGCCAGCAGCAGGGCGCCGACGCCGCGGCCAGCATCCACGACCGCGTGGTCTTCAAGCAGGAGGGCCTCGACCAGATGCTGCGGTACGACACTTACCCGCGCAAGGCGTTGGTCGACCACTTCTACGACCTCGACGCCTCGCTGGACCTGGTGGAGCGTGGCGAGCAGCGCGAGCAGGGCGACTTCGTTGCCCAGCCTTTTGAGGCCAAGCTCCGCCGATCCGACGGCAGGGTGCAGACGCTGCTCACACGCGACGGCCACGTCGACGGCGTGCCGGTGCGGCTGACCAAGGGCGTGACGCTCGCCGCGGGCAGCGACACGCTCGACATCACCTACCTGCTGGAGGGCCTGCCGACCGACCGGCCGCTGCACTTCGCCGTCGAGCTGAACCTAGCCGGCCTGCCCGCCGGCGCCGACGACCGCTACTTCCACACCGGCGCGGTGGGCGACAACGGCGACAACGGCGAAGCCGGCGGCGACCGCCTCGGCCACTTGGGCGAGCGGCTCGACCTGATCGACGTCACCCGCCTGGGCCTGCGCGACGAGTGGCTGGGCATCGACGTCGGCCTGTCGGTCGACCGGCCGACATCGATCTGGACCTTTCCGATCGGCACCGTGAGCCAGAGCGAGGCGGGCTTCGAGCTGGTGCACCAGCAGACGGTGGTCGTGCCGCACTGGATCTTGCAGGCCGACGCCGAGGGCCGCTGGAGCGTCTCGATGAGCCTGGCCGCCGACACCAGCCTGGCCGAGTCGCGCATGCACGCCGAGCCGGTGGCCGCGACCGTTTAAGTTGGTGACGCACACAACCGAAAGCCGGGGCAGGCGATCGGCGCTGCACGGCCGATTCTGCTGATACCGCCGCAAACGACCAAGGCATCGTGCGGACGTGTTGCGGAGCGATCCGCTTACCCCTTACCCGCCCCGGCCGCGTAGCTACGAACCGCAAGGAACCACACCATGACGCCCGCCAATGTGAGCCTGCTGAACGCCCTGATCTTGATAGGTGTCGGGCTGTACGGTTTTGTCTCGTCCGACTACGCCAAGACGGCGCTGATCCCTGTCGGCTTTGGCGTAATCATCGCCGCGCTGAACCCCGGCCTACGGAAGGGCAACAAAAAGATTGCCCACAGGGCGGCCGGGGCGACGCTGCTGATCTTGCTGGGCCTGGCGATGCCGCTCAAGGGCGCGATTGGCCGTGAGGACGGGGCGGCCATCGCCCGTGTGAGCGTCATGCTGCTGTCGACGCTGCTGGCGTTGGCGGTGTTCGTCAAGAGCTTCATCGACGTCCGCAAAGCCAAGCGGGCCGCGGCGGCGTCGGAAGAGAATTAGCCGCGGATGGACGCCGATGAACGCGGATAGGGCTTCCGCAAGCAAATCCCATCTGCGCGTATCTGCGTCCATCTGCGGTTAATTTCTTTCTGCCTCGGTGCTCTCCGTGACTCCGTGGTTAAGGCGCGGTCGCCAGCGATAGCCAGTCGATCGCCTCTTCGAACCCGCCGCCAAACCGCACGTCGGCCAGCAGCGGGGCCGGGCTGCTGCGGGCGATGTCGAGGTGGTTGCTGGCGGCGCTCGTGTCGGGCCGCTCCGCCACTTGGCTCAGCACCACGCCGGCGACCGGCAGCCCCGTGCGGTACGCGCTGGCGGTGATGACGGTCTGCAGCGTGGCGTTGATCGTGCCCAGCTTGTTGGCGGCGGCCACCAGCAGCGGCCAGCCGAACCGCGCGTGCAGGTCGATCGCCAGGTCCGCGACGTAGTCCGCGTCGGAGATCGGCGAGAGCAGCCCGCCAGCGCCCTCGACCAGGACGAAGTCGAACGCCGGCCGCCCGTCGGCGCCACTTGCCGTCCACGGGTCGACGCCCGACCGCAGCAGCCCGGCGTCCACGGTTTTGCCCTCCGCCGCGGCGGACCGGTTGGGCGCTACGGGCGCCTTAAACCGCTGGGGGCAGACCTGCCGCAGCGAGAGCGGCCGCCCCGCCGCCTCCCACAGCGCGGCGGCGTCTTCAGAAACCAGGCCGCCGCTCTCCGGCACACAGCCGCTGGCCACCGGCTTGTAGACGCCCACACGCCGCCCCTCGGCCACCAGTTGCCGGGCGATCAACGCGGTGACGTACGTCTTGCCGACCTCGGTGTCCGTGCCGGTAACAAACAACCCGGGCGGCCCCGCCGCGGGCCCGCCGATCGCCTGCGATTCGCCCATCTGAATACGCCCCCGCGACCAGCAACAGCCAATCACCAATCACGAATCACCAATCACCAGCCGCTAATCACCAGCCGCCAGTCCTGTCACACGCCCAAGAACTCCTCGGCGGCCTCCTTCAACGCCGCACGGTCTACCAGCACGCCGGTCCACTGCTGGACGGCCATGGCGGTCTCGCGGGCCAGGACCTCGAGCCCGTCGATGGTGGCCGCGCCCCGCTCGGCCGCCACGCGCAGCAGCGGCGTGCGTGCCGAGCTGACGCGGGCGTCGACCACGGTCATGCCCGTTGCCGGAGCCGTAGCCTACCCCGTAGCCGACCCCGTAGCCGACCCCGTAGCCAGCCCCGCAGCCAGGCTCGGCGCCACCGCCTCCGCGGTGCGGGCGTCGCGTGTGTGCGGCCAGCAGGCCGAGGAGATCATCAGGTCGGTCCGGTCGGGCAGGTCCAGCAGGTCGTCCTCCCACGGCAGGCAGTCGATGGCCGTGTCGGGGTAGGCCTCGGCGAGCGAGGCGGCCAGGGCCTCGGCGGACTCTAGGCGCCGGTCCGCCACGGTCAGCGACGCCACGCCCGCGGCGGCCACGGCGTCGGCCAGCGAGTGCGCTACCCGCGCCGCGCCCAGCAGCGCCGCGTGCCTGCCGGCCACGGGCGCCTGGTGCGACACGGCGGCTACGGCCGCGGCGCCGATCAGGTCGTCGGCCACCAGCTGATCGCCGTCGCGGCACAGGCAGGTGACGCTGCCGGTGCGGCGGGCCCGCTGCGTCAGGTTGTCGAAGCAGTCGGCCACGGCCTCACGCAGCGGCCCGATGAGCAGGGCGCCGTGCATGCCCAGGGCCTCGACGCCGCGGAGCGCCTCGCCCAGCCGGCGGGCGTCGATCTCGAAGGTGAGGAACCGCCAGTCGAGCTCCGCGTCGGCGAACGCCCGCTCGATCATGAAGTGCGTCGGGTTGCCGGCGACCGACTCGCCGATGAGGCAGCACTTTTCGAGGATCGAAGAGCTGGGCACGGGGAGGGGGGGGGCGAGGGGTTGGGGGTGAGGGGCGGGGGGCGAGGGTCGGGGGACGGGCCGCTGGAAGCATTGTTGCTGGCGTGGGTTGGCGCCGCAACGATCTTGCGTCTGGGGCGGCCCGTGGGCGGTCCGCGGGGCGGGGCGGCCTGGTGGTTCCGGGCGACGCGTTGGTCGCCGGCTAGAAACGTGCGGTAGACTTTTGGGCGGTTCGTCTCGCGTGCGGGTGCGGGCCGCGCCCGCCGCCTGTGTGCCGACGATTCGATGCTCGACAAAACCGCCCAGCTCTGGCGCCGCTTCTTGGCCCGCCGCTTCCGGCGCCGGCCGCTGCTGCCCTTCCTGCTGGCGGCGACACTGGCCGTGGGCTCCGCTGTGTTCGGAAACAAGCCGGATCTTGCAGCGTGGTCAACGCACGGCGCCGCCTGGCCAGCGTTCGTTTTCGCCTTGCTCGGCTTTGTATTCGGCGTGCAGGGGCTGCTCGCCATCTGGTTGCTGTCGGCGCGGCGGGGTTGGCTGCCGCGCTCCGTGCTTGCCGCCGGATACCTGCCGCTGATGGGGTGGTACATCGCGGACGACCGGCCGCTCGCCCAATGGATCACCTTTTGCGCCGCGTTGTTTTGTGGGCAGGTGCTCTGGGTAGCGGCGACCCGGGTGATGACGCGGAATCGCCGGTCGCGGAATGCCCTCGCACCGCCAGTCTTTCGGTTCAAGGTGGCGACGGTGCTCGTGCTGATGATAGTGCTGGCCTGCATCCTGGCCGCAGCGCGGGGCGCCTCGTGGTTGCTGCTAGGATACGGGGTGTTGCCGTGGCTGCTCGCTGTTGAGTTGTACTTCCCCGCCGTCTTGCTGCTGATCGTCTCGCTCGGCGGCCGGTCGGCACGCTTGGCCGCGGTGGTGCTGCTGATCGCCCTGGCCGGCTACACCGCGGCACTTAGCCTAATCTTCGATGAAGGGTGGTTTCCTATAAACGCCCTTTGCTGGAATCTCTCGCAGGCGGGCGTCACGCTGGTGTGGCTGCTGGGCGTCCGCAGCAAAGCACGGCGTGGGGCGAATCTTCTGGACCTCGCTACGGTCCAAAAGCCGCCGCCCGGTCCTCCCCCGAAGCTGCACCAACCGGAGGACGCAGAACCGAACGACGACGGCGCCGGCACTGCCGAGGCGGCCGGGCCGATTGACCTGCACGCGTGAGCCGCCCGCCGCCAACTGTTTAGGCGGTTAGGCGATGACTACCTTCGGCCCCGCGGCTGTATCCTGCGATGGGCCCTCCGCTCGCCGGGCCTTGATCCGCACGTACGGCGCTACGTACCGGCAGCGGTGGCCGAAGGCGCCCGGCTCGGCCGCGGCGTCGGCGTGCATCGGCTCGACAAGGTCTTCGACGGCGAAGCCGGCCCGGCAGAGCCCGCCGACGAGCTCCTCCCACCGGTGCAGGAACTCGAGCGTGCCCGGCTCGCGCAGGCGGCTGGGCTGCTCGGCGGGGGGCAGCGGGCCGTCGCGGTAGTACGGCTGCTGGATAGCGTAGCCGCCGCCCGCCGGCTTGAGCGACGCCTGCAGGCTCACCGGCGACTTGTGCTGGCTGACGTACAGCCCGCCCGGCCGGGTGACGCGGGCCACTTGGCGGTAGACGGCCTGCACGTCGGGCAGGTAGCAGGTGCTGACCGGGTGGACCACGGCGTCGAACGCCGCCGCGGGGAGCATCGACAGGTCGTCCATCGAGCCCTCGATGGCGTGCACGGAGTAGCCGCGGTGGGCGGCCACCTCGCGGTCGCGGGCGAGCATCTCGGGGCTGATGTCGAGCACCGTCACCCGGGCGCCGGCCGCCGCGTACAGGGCGCTCTGCCGCCCGCCGCCGGCCGCCAGGCAGAGCACCCGCCAGCCGGCGATCGACCCGCCCAGCCAGCCGAGCGGGTCGATCGTTTGCAGCGGGTTGGCGAAGTCTTCGTCAACGGCCGGGCGGGCCAGCTTGGCGCCGCCGCGGGCCAGCGCGTCCCACGCCCGTGCGTTGTGCGCGGCCGGGTCATCCACGGCTCGGCTCCGCTGGATCGCCCGCCGAAGTAGACCCAGGCGTAGACCCAAGCGGATGGCCCGCCGCTTCGCTCACAGTCTGGCCTGGGGCTCCGATGTCGCCCGGTGCGTTGCCGTACGGGCAGTGGCGGCAGCCGCTGCCGCAGCACGAGCCGCGCCGCAGGTGGTAGGCGGCCGTGAATACCACGCAGCCGTTGTCGAGGTAGTAGTCCGGTTCGCGGCCGCCTGCCGCGGCGTCGGTGGTCGCCATGGTCGTCCCTGCTGCAAAGGTCTACGCCGTGCGGCGCCGCGCCCGCCGGGCGCCAAAGCCGCACACAACACCCACGGCGGCTAGCAGCCCGGCAGCCGGCTCAGGCACGGGCCGCAGCACGGCGACGGCGTCGAGGTCGAAGCCGCCGCTGCCGCTCGCGAAATCGGTCGGGAACGGGTCGTTGATCAGCGTGCCGGCCGAGTCGAGCGAGCCGAACTGCGGGTCGATCGAGCCGACCACGTCTACGATCCGCACAAAGTTGACGTTGCTGACGTCCAGCAGCGGCGAGGCGCCCGCCAGCTCCGCCAGGTCGAACAGCGTGCCGACGCCGGCGGGCTGGTTCCCGGCCAAGTTCTGCACGTCGGTCGGGTCGATGCCGTCGAAGGGGCCGAGCTGGGTCGTGGTCTGCGTGAGCGACACCGCGTCGAAGCGGAAGAAGTCGACGCCGTTGGTGCTGACCTCGACGAAGCCGAGCTCTGCGAACACCTGGCCGTCAAACTCGAAGCTGTTCTCGAAGACGGCGAAGTCGGGGCCCGGCGTGTCGAAGATCGGCGCCGAAAAGCCGACGGTGATCGAGCCGCCGTCGCCCAGGCTCACGACGGCGGTCGGGTCGGTCGACGCGGGGCCGATGGCCTCGGCGGCCGTGCCGAACGACGCCAGCGGCGAGCCCGGCGTGCTGATGTCGATGGGGCCACGCACGACGGGGCCGACCACGGTGGTCGCCCAGCGCTCGATGCGGGGGTCGTCCAACGCGATGCCGGTCGCGTCGAACGGGCCCGCCAGGGCGGCGGCGGGGGCCAGGCAGGCAGCGGCAGCAATCAACAAACGGTTCATCGGGTCTCTCCAGGTGGTGAGGATCAGCGGGTGGTGTGAAAGCAAAAACGTGAGTCCGTAGCGAACCGGTCGGTACGACGCGTGCCCGAGGGGACGTTGATCGGCCGTCGCCGCAGCAGGGCGGGCCCCAGGCTGGCCAGCAGCACGCACGCGGCGGCGGGCTCCGGCACGCCGGCAGCGGCCAGCGCGGTAGCGGGCGGGCTGGGTGCGCCAAAGTTCGCCCGCCAGAGGTCCAGCTCTTCGGCGGGGCCGGCCGTGTTCCGCCACAGGGCGTAGTCGGCGCCGTCCACCAGGCCGTCGCCGTTGAAGTCGCCCGGCGGCGTGGTCTGCAGCACAAGGTTGTCCAGGGCGAAGTAGGCGGGCGTGTTCATGCCGTTGCCGCCGGCGTTGTCCGACGAGGTGAGCCGGAACTCGAGCGCCACAGACGCAGGCTGGCCCAGCGGCGAGAGGTCGACCGTGGTCCAGCCCTCGCGGATGAAGTCTTGGCTGTTGTCGGCCGGGCGGAAGTCCGCCAGGTAGAACGGCAGGCTCGCCAGCGTGGCGCCGGCCGCGTCCAGGGCGTTGATCGTCAGCAAGAACCAGTCGGGGTCGTCACCCGTCGGGCCGCCGAACGCCTTGGCGAACTGGTCGCCCGTCTGCATGCTCAGCGCCGCGTAGGTGGTGTTGGCGATGTCGGCCGAGACCGGCGTGGCGCCGGCCGGCAGCGTGATCACCGGCGCCACGCCGGCGCCGACGTCCGCCCCGCTGTACGCCACGGCGTACTGCACGGAGCCGACCGCCCCGCCGCCCGGCCACGCGCTGTACTGGTTGGTGAAGCCGGGCGTCGTGGTGTCGGTGGCGCGGGACAACGCCCAGCCGCTCCAGCTGCCGAAGCGGGTGTCGTAGGCGTTGTTCAGCACGGCGCCGCCGGCGGCGAACTCGCCGGGCCAGTTCTGACCGTTCTCGAACACCGCTGCGCCGAGCGCCGGCTGCTCGAAGTCGATCGCCCCGCCCCGCGCGGCCGCGGGCACGCCCAGCAACAGCACCAGCAGGGCCGGCAACTGCGTGTGGTGTGTGGTCATGGCTCGCCCCCCGCGCGGGTGCACAGGGCCGCCAGCGCCCGGAGGTCCATCGCCTCGGGCAAGAATCGCACGGCGCCGTCGAGCGTTAGCCCCAACGCGCCGCCGGGGTGCTCGCTGCGGATGTCGTTCTCGAAGGCGGGCGCCGCGTTGACGGCCGTCGACTGGTCGAACAGGTTCTTGCCGTTGATCCACTGCCCGTCGGGGAAGCCCGTGTCTTCGGCGACGGCCAGCGTGTGCGACGCCCCGTCGGTAACCTGCCGCAGCCGGATGGCGACCTCGTGGATCAGCACGCCCTGCGGGCACAGCAGCGGGTTGGCGCCGGCGGGGCAGGGGAAGGGGCCGTTGATCCGCTCGCCGTAGATGCCGCCGTAGTCGGTGGGCCCCCGGCCCTGCTCGAGCGTGGCGCCCCGCGTGCTGGACGGGCAGACAAACGTCGGCGCCACTCGGCCGGCCGCGGGGGCGTTCGCCGGGCTGTCGAAGGCCTGCGTGCGGTCGACCCGGCTGTGCAGCGCCGCCTCTTCTAGCCAGGGCAGCACCGCGATGTTCCACGCCAGCGACCGCCGCTCCATGCCCTGGTTGAAACGCCGGAACTCGAGGCAGCCCACCGGCAGCCGGCCGTGCGTGTCGTGGTGCGCGGTGAGCGCCAGGCCGATCTGCTTCAGGTTGTTCGCGCAGCCCGTGCGGCGGGCGGCCTCGCGGGCGGCCTGCACCGCGGGCAGCAGCAGGCCGACCAGCATGCCGATGATGGCGATCACGACCAGCAACTCGACCAGCGTGAAGCCACGCGGGCCCGTTGACACCGGCGGCCGCGCGACGCAGGCCTTGCCACGGCGTAGGGATGCTGGGCGTGGGGATGGTGCTCGTGCCACGACGCTTGGTGCGCAGCATCCCCGCGGGCTCTGCCCGACCGTTTCACGGCCGGCGCAGGCGGCTACGCAGGTGCTTCACGCCCTTTTTCAGGCAGTCCCGGCGGCGGCTTTCCCTCGAAGCCGGCCGCTGGCCAAGCGTTGGTAGGTCTTCTGACTCCCGAGCGATTGGCCCGCCCCGCCTTCTCACCGTGCCGGCTCGCCCCTGACGTAGCGGGAAGTGCGGCTAGGCAATGGCTCTGGAATGGGTGGGCGTTTGTGCTCGGTTACAGCGGCGGGGCCGTTCCGGGTTTGCACCGGATTCCCTGTTCTGTCGGCCCGCCAGACGCGGCGGGGCCAACCACCAACGCAACGCCGTAGACCATAGCACCGCAGGCATGCCGTGTAAACCATTTGCTTCGCGACACACACAGACCTAAACGCGTCGCCAGAAGCCGCTGCGGCTCGAAAGAAGGCCGGGCTCAGGCAGCGCTGCCGGGGAGAAGGCGTTGTTTGCCCGCGAATAGCGCGGATACGCGCGAATCAAAACGCGGAGACCCTAAGTTAGGCTTCGCGCAGCGATCCAGAAAAGTGACCAGACAGAGATTCGCGCCGATTCGCGCCATCCGCGGGCTCTTGGGAACCACGCGCCCTAATCCGCATGCCCTGGGGCACGCGAACTCCAGCCAGCCGGCGGCTGCCGCCGGGCCAGCACCACGCCCGCCGCCGCCGGCAGCAGCATGGCGGCGGTTGGCTCCGGCACTTGGGCGACGGCCGTAATGCCCTCGAACCAGACCTGGGCCATCTGGTTGTAGCCCGCGGTATTCGGGTGGTTGCCGGTGGCCATCAAGGCATCGTTGATCGACGTCGGGTCGTCCGGGTCGGTCAGGAAGCCGGTGTACTGGTCAACCAGTGTGACGTTCGCCCCGGCGGCCTGAAACCTTGGGATGACGAGGTCGCGCAGGCCGGTGTTGAACGCCCGCACCTCTTCGTTGCGGTCGGTGAAGTCCGACCGGTAGGGCACGATCTGCGCGACGATCAGCTGCGCGTCGGGCCGGGCGGCGGTGACCCTGCCGATGAGCGTCTGGGCCGACGCCAGGTTGCGGTCGTTCGTGCCGATCATCAGCAGCACGATGTCGGGCTCGTCCTCCGCCAGCCAGCCCTCGACCAGCGGCACGAGCCCGGCGGACTGGGCGCCGCCGTAGCCGCGGTGCCCGCCTTGCCCGATCGACGCCAGGTCGTTCACCGGCGTCCGCGTGCCGCCGAAGCTCCAGTCCGCCACATTCAGGTTGGGCAGGAACAGCAGCGGCGTGCCGTCGGTCGCCGGCTCTGGCGACCCGCCGACAAACTCGAAGTCGTACCCCGCCTCGGTCAGCAGCGTGTGCAGCGGCCCCCGGTAGCCGTGGTTGAACGGCACGGTCCAGTTGGGGTTGTCCGTGTAGCCGGCCGTGATCGAGTCGCCCAGCGGCAAGATGCGGAGCTGGGCGTAGAGCGGCCCGGCCGAACAGACGCACAGCATGACCGCGGCGAAGAAGGACGAGCGAAGGGCAATCGGCATAGCAGGGCGGTTCTGCGGGGCTTGGTGATGGGCGAAGGTCCGGCCAACCCATCGTACTCGGCCACACGGCCCGCGCCACGTTCCCGGCCGCCGTTTGCTGGCTCCGGCCTAGCTCTTGTCGGCGATACCTGCCCAGCGCCGCAGCTCGGCGATCAGCGCCCGCTCGGCACGCCGGCTAGCGATGTTCCGGACGACCGTCTTCTCACGCCCGCCGACCAGGCGGACCCGCACGTGGTTCCACTTCTTGCTGGGGCCGGCGCTCGAGGTGCTCGTCATGCCCTGCTTGCGCGAGAAGCCGCGGACCTCGTCTTTGCCGAACGTGGCGCCGGCGCCACGCAGGCCGACCCACCCGGTGCGGAGCGTCCAATCGTCGCCCGCCACACGCAGGTGGCACGCGTACAGCAGCAGGTCGAGGCCCAGGCCGGTGAGCAGCACGCCGAACAGCCCAAACGCGGGGACGAGGATCCACTTCCCCCATGCGTCGAGGTAGAGCCCCATGCCCACCGCGACGCCCAGGAACACGAGCCCAATGGCGCCCGAAATCGCCGCCGAGGCGAGCGACCGCCCCGCAGGGCAGACGAGTTCAAACCCGTCGCCGAGGTCGGTGAAGCGGATGCCCTCCAGCGCCAGCAGCTCGGCGAGCGTTTCCTCGCGTTCGTACTCGGTGAGCGGCGCAGAGTCGGCCTCGACGCCGTCCTGCGATTCCTCGGTCAAGAAGACGGGGACGTCGAACTCTGCCTCGTACCCGTTTGCTTTGTGGTTGAGCCCGGCCGATTGGCTCTTTACTGTAAGCCGCCACAGGATGGGCAGGTCGAGCCCCTTTTCCCACAAGCCGTCGTCCGTTGGTTTGGCGTCGGAAGGGATGACGAAGCGGATCGGCACGCCCCGCTTGCCGCTGGGGTCGGCCAGCGTCCGCTCGACGACACGCTCGTCCTCCCAGTCGGTCTGCAGGGTTGTGGTCTCATCGCCGTCGGAGTCGCTGCCGACAACGGTTCGCAGGCAGGCGAGGCGGACGCGGTACTCGGCTTCCGCCGGCAGGCCGGGCGGGGCCAGGACGACGCCGGCCAGCTCACCGCCCACCACGCCCGGGGTCTTGGCCAGCCGCAGGGTGGAGCGTCCGTAGCGTAGCCAGCGCCACAGCCCAACCAACGGCGAGGCGATCAGGCCGAGGCCGATCAGCGGGAACAGGCTCACCAGCGCGACGACCCAGGCCTCCTCGCCGTTGAGGCACACCATCGCAAAGACGGGCATCGATAGGCCGTTCCAGAAGACGGCCATCGCAATCGGCATGGCCAGGGCCGCCGGCCCGCGTGAGGAGATCTCCCCCGCGGCCCAGTCGTCTCGCACCCGCCAGGGCTCGTCGGCGTGCTGGGCCCGCAGCCGCGTGAGCTTGGCTTCCCGAAACGCGCCGTACCACGCCCCGCCGATCAGGCCGATGCCGAATAGGCCGAAGCAGATCACAAACGGCAGGTAGAAGAGCACGACCGTTGGCCGCAGCCCGCGGTCGAGCACCGCACGCCGGGGGTCGTCCGGGTCGACGTAGCAGGTGGCCGGCTCGCCCGACTCGCGGAGCTTCTTCAGCTGGCGGTGCTTCGCCCGGTTGTACCGCTCGCCTTGCATGCCGGTAGCGAAGCCGACGCGGTCGCCCCGGTATTGCTTGCCGCCGTATTCGTAGCGGTAGGCGGCGACCACTTCGTAGCTGTCGCCGCCGTCGCCGCTGCGTCTCTCGATGGCGGTCGACTCGATGGCGGCCGGCGCCGCGACCCACGAGCGGGCGTCGTAGTACTCGCCTACCGTGGCCACGAGCGACCACGCCATGTACAGGCCAATGCCCGCGAACGGCAGGCCGAACAGCGTCAAGCAGCCGGCGCCTTTCCTGGTCACGTTCATGGCCGCCGCTCCGATGGGGTTGGCCTCGCAGAAGCGTCGCCGTCTCGTCGCCCGGGTATTCGATCCAGGCCGGGCGGCCTTGCCAACCGCGGCCGCGGCAGGGCGTTGCCAGAAGAACGTCGCCAGACCCGGCCGCGGGCAACGCCAGAAACAAAAAAGCCCCGTGGTCGCGGGGACCACGGGGCTTGGCAGCAGCGGTTACGCCCGACCCGGCTCGGGCGGGCTTCAGTCGAGGAACCCAACCAGCTCGGCTGAGCGGCTGGGTTGCTGGAGCTTGCGGACCGCCTTGGCTTCGATCTGGCGGATCCGCTCGCGGGTGACCTTGAAGATGTGGCCGACCTCTTCCAGCGTGTAGCTGTAGCCGTCGCCCAGGCCGTAGCGGAGCTTGATGATCTCGCGCTCGCGGTAGCTGAGCGTCTTGAGCACCTTGCCGATCCGGCCGCGGAGCATCTCTTGGGCGGCGCCCACCGACGGGCTTTCCGCGCCGGCGTCGGGCAGCAAGTCGCCGAAGTGGCTGTCCTCGCTGTTGCCCACCGGCCGGTCGAGGCTGATGGGGTAGCGGCTCATCGCCAGCACGCGGCGGGCCTCCTCGATGGTGCAGTCCGCCGCCTTGGCGGTCTCTTCAATCGTCGGCTCTCGGCCCAGCCGCTGCAGCAGCATGCGGCTGACGTTGCGCACGCGGCTCATGGTCTCAACCATGTGCACGGGGATGCGGATGGTGCGGCTCTGGTCGGCCACGGCGCGGGTGATCGCCTGGCGGATCCACCACGTGGCGTAGGTGCAGAACTTGAAGCCGCGGCGGTACTCGAACTTGTCCACCGCCCGCATCAGGCCGGCGTTGCCCTCCTGGATCAGGTCCAGGAACGACAGGCCGCGGTTGCGGTACTTCTTGGCGATCGACACCACCAGCCGCAGGTTGCCCTCCGAGAGGCCCCGCTTGGCCTTCTGGTACTTGGCGTACACCCGCTGCAGCAGGCGGACGCGGTTGTTGAGGCTGGTGGGCGACTCCTGCAGGGCGCGGAGGATATTCCGCTGCTCGATGATCAGCGGCTTGCGCTCGGCCATCGGCCGGCGGTCCCGCTTCATCTTGTCGAGCTGGCCGCGGAGCTCTTTGACGCGGCGGTTGAACTGGATCAGCTGGTCGATCATCGGCTCGATCCGCGGCGTGCGGAGGCCCAGCTCCTCGACCAGCGTCACCGCCCGGCACCGCCGCTGGCCCAGCCGCTTCCACGCCGCCCGCCGGGTGGCCATCTTCTGCGACTTGCTGGTGGCGATGCGGTAGTCGTCCGCGTTGCGCTCCAGCAGCGTCTGGAGCGTCCGCAGGTTGTGCGGCATGCGTCCCAGGATCTGCTCCTTCTCCAGGCGGTCGGTTACGGAGACCTGCACCGTCCGGTCGAACGGCAGGTCGCCCGTGTGGACACGCTCCAGGATCTTCACGGCGTTGCGGATGACGTAGTCGCAGGCAAGCAGCTTGCGGCGGAAGTCGGTCCGCGTGTTCTCGATACGCCGGGCCAGGCAGATCTCTTCCTTGCGGGTCAGCAGCGGGATCTCGCCCATCTGCGTCAGGTACATCCGCACCGGGTCGTCGGACCAGGACTCGTTGTCGTCGACGTCCAGCGGTCCGCTCTCGTTGTCGGCCTCTTCGGTCGCCACGGCGACGGCCGGCTGGGCCTCGGCCTCCTCATCGGCCGGCACGCGCGGGTTCAGCTCGTTGACGGCCTCGGTAACCACCGCGCCGGCCTCGTCGATATCGTGATCCAGCAATGAATCGAACAAAGTGCTTTACTCCTAACCAAACGGTCGTACCACGCGTCGAGTGCGATTGATGTCGAGCCCACCCGGCTCACGCCGGCCCGTGGTCGCCAAACACACGGCTGCCAAGCAAACGGCTATCGGTGACCGGTTGTGGGCATGGTCTAGGCGTTCACGGCAACGCCATTGGCGCCACGGCGCCGTTGCGGGTTGCTCGATGTTGCGTCTTCCGTTCTGCGCTGCATCGGTTCCTGTCTGCGTTGGGCCCACGATGCGCTGAGCCCTTCGCGACCCCGAATTCTAACACCCCCACCACACGGCCGGCCGCCTGCACCGTATTTGGCAAAGGATTGCGGCTGCGTTGTCCGTGCCGCGATCTGCGGCTGTGCCGTGTGCGTTGTGCACGCCGGCCGGAGGCATTTCCCGCTTTGGCCTCTGTTAAGTTCGCTCTGCAGGTGACGGCAGAAGCATGAGCGGCGCCGCGCCAGTTGAGTCGCCCGTCCGTCGGGCCGGTCCTTGCTGTACGTTGGATCAACCCCAACAGATCGTTCGCTCTTCGCCACTCGGCAAGGCTCGCGGCACACACGAAGACTCGCGCTTGGACTCCGCGTGGCGACTCGCGGCACAGCACGCGGTCGCCAAACCGCTTTTGTCTTACTGGCTTGCCCAGCTGGACTGACGCTGGACTCGTGCTGCCGCGACTGCCACCTTCGTGCGGCAGGTGCGAATCTGGGCTGCCCGGCCGGCGGGCTTTGGGGGTTGCCGTGCGAGGGGCTTACAGGACTGACGGCCGTCGAACGTCTTCCGCAGGGCGCAAGGCCTTAAGGAGGACGGAGGACTACCCGCGGTGGGGTGTTGGTCGCCAGTCAGCCGTCGCCGCGGATTTAGCTGCGGTGCTAGGCCGGAACACTAAATTTTATTTCCGTCGACGCCTCGGTCCATAGGCAAAAGCGCAAAAATCCCTACCATCGACGCGGTAAAACGGCCGGTACGAACTCCTCGTACAGGGTGCTGGCCGCGGCAAGACAAGCCTTTGCGGAGCACCGCGTTGCTTCAGGCAGCAGCCGGCGCCGACCCGCGGTGCTCTGCTCAGCGCCCGTGGCGGGGCGAGTCAATCGATCGCCCGCATCCCTGGCGCCAACCCCCGCAGACCCAACCGGCGTACCCCAACGCCAACCCTACCGGCGAGCTTGCATGGCGACCGCCCACTTATTGCCTTGCCCGTGCGGCCAAACCGTGCCGGTCTTGCCGCGGCAGGCCGGCGATGTCGTGGTGTGTGGCTGCGGGCAGCGGCTCGACGTGCCGCCGCTGTCGCGGCTCCGCTCGCTGCCGATCGACCGAGAGGCCGCCGCCGCCGACGGCGGGCCGGCGTGGGGCTTCCGGCAGGGTTTCCTCGCCGGCTCGCTGCTTGTGGGGGCCTTGTTCGCCGGGGCGGCCGGCTACCTGTGGGCCAACGAGCCCCGCCCGCCCAACCCCATGCAGATCGCCGCCTGGAATCAGCAGGTCATCGGCAGCTGGACTCCTGAGCAGAGTTGGGCCAACTGGTGGCGGGTCTTCCGCCCCATGACGCTGAACGTCCGCGCGGCGACCGGCAACACGGTCGATCCCCGCTTGGAACGCACGGTGCAGCTTTACCGCGTCGGCCGATGGTTGTCGCTGGGCGTGGCGGCGGCGGCGCTGGTTGTGGGCGTTGGCGTCTACACGGCGTTCGGGCCGGGGCGACGGGCCTGAACGTGTCGCTGCCGGGCGAGGGCCACCCCACCGCCGCCGGCGCTGGCTACGGCCCGATGCCGCTCGCCGAGTAGGCCTCAAACGCGGTCTCGGCGATCCGCGGCCACGTGAAGCGCGTGGCGACCAGCTCCCGGCCCGCTCCTCCGAGCCGGCTGCGTGCGTCGTCGCCCGTCAGGACCGACTCGATCCCGCGGGCGACCTCGGCCGGGTCGAGCGACGTCACTACGCCGGCGCCGGCCTCGGCGACCTCCGGGTAGTTGCAGTCGCGGCTCACCACGCAGGGCGCCCCGCACGCCAAGGCCTCGGTAATCGCGATCGAGAAGCCTTCTTGCCGGCTGGGCAGGCAGAAGCAGTCGGCGTCGCACAGGGCGGCCAGCTTCGCGTGCCCGTACTGCGGCCCCGGCATCGTCGTTTGCTTGGCGATGCCGAGCCGCTCCGCGTGCTGGCGGAAGGCGGCCTCGTAGCCCCCGTCGGGCCCAATCACCACCAGCCGCGCATCCGGCCGCGTCTTCAGCAGCATGGCGAAGGCCTCCGCCAGGATGTCCAGGCCCTTCTTGTAGTGCAGCCGCGAGATAAACAGCACCAGCGGCCCCTCGGTCAGCTCTGGGTGCCGCCGGCGGAACTCGCCCCGCGCGGGTAGCGACGCGAAGCTTTCGAGGAAGATGCCGTTGGGGATCACCCGCACGTTTGCCTTGGGGTCGATCCACAGGAGGATCTGCCGCTCTGGCTCGTTCAGGGCGTGGACCATCGCTGCCCGGCGGAGCATGCCCGCGTAGCCCAGCCGCATGGCCACCGCCTTCTTGATCCGCTTCTGCTGCATCGACCACGGGTGCAGCATGCCGTGCGGCGTGAGGACGGTCGGCACGCCGGCGTGCCGGGCGGCCTTGGCGCCGGCGAACAGCCAGCGCTCCCAGAAGCCATGCAGGTGGACGGCGTCGGGCGCGGCGCCGCTGCCGAGCGCGGCGGCCAGCGTGCCGTGGACCAGCGTCACTCGGTCGATGCCGGGGATGCCGGCAAGCAGGCCGGTCACACGCTCTTCTGCGGCGGGGTCGCTGCCGTGCGCCAGTGTGACGTTGGCGCCGGCGGCGGCCTGGGCCGCGGCGAGCGACGCCACCACCACGGGCGGACCGCCGCCCGCCGGGTCGAGCGACGGGATCGCCTGCACGACGCGGAGCGGCCGGCTCATGCCGAGTCCCTCGGCCCGCCACGGTCGGCGTCCCACGGCTGCCACTTCCCGCGGAGCGTGCGGGACTTGCACTCACGCACGGCGTGGGTCTTCCGGTCGACCACCACCAAGACCTGCCGCAAGAGCTTGCGGCCGCGGAAGACGACGGCCGTCTCGGTTTCCGAGAGTCGCCACCGGCCGAACGAGCGGAGCCCGGCGTGGGCGCCCAGCAGTGCGGCGACGCGGTCATTGTCGCGGGCTGCGCGTGGCGGCTCGTGGCAGCACAGGCACGTCTGGCTGAGCAGCGTTGTGCGGGCGACCCGCTCGCTGCACGTCGGGCACGTGCCGAAGGCGTCCTTCCGCACCGGCTTGCCGAGCACCGGGCAACGCTCGGTGAGTTCGACGCCCATGGTCTTGCCGGTCACCGCGCACGTGGCGAGGTCCCGCTTCAGCCGCCGGTCGCCGGTCGCTTCGCAGCGGGCGGCGGCCTCTGCCGCGACGATCCGCCCGTCGGCCAGCGCCGTCAGGTGGTAGGTCTCGACGCCCGTTTCGGGGCAGGTGGCCGGCGGGGCGGTGAGCGTGCGGGTCCAGCCGGCGAACTCGATCTCGTGGGTCGCCTCGCCGATGGTCACCGCCAGCCGGCCGTGCGCCCGCTTGGCGAGCACGAGCGACGCGATCGCCGGCGAACCCTGCTTGCTGCCGGCGGTGGCCGTGGCGATGGCCGGCCGCCATGCTTCGCGGCGGCGCCGCGGCCGCTGCCCTCGGGCGGCTTCGACTTCGAGCACGCGGAGGCCCTCGGCCAAGGCGGCGTCGACGGCGTGGCCCTCGGCGTCGAAGAAGCGGTGCGTCACGCCGGGCGCCCCGGCTGCTGCCGTGTCCGAGAAGGTCGTCAGCCGCAGCATCGGCCAGTCTTCCAAGTGGCAGCCGCCCAGGTGGACCATGCCGCCGTCGACCGTGTACGCGGCGAACATCGGGTTCACGAACTCGTGGACGGCGTGCGGCTCGTCCCGCGGGGTGAAGCAGGGCAGCGTGTCGTGGCCCGCCAGACGCTCGGCCAGCCACGCCAGCAACTGGGCGGGGCCTTCGCCAACAAACTCCGGCGTGGCGACGGCGGCCTCCGGCCTGCGGCGCCGCGTCTTCAGCCCGCCGGACCACAGGCGGCCGGGCGGGTGCGCCGCGTGCAGCTGGGCCGCCGCCTGCTGTGCGGTGACGGTCAGGCGCGGGCCGTCGCCCTCGCTATCGACACCGAGCCGCAGCCCTAGCTGATCCAGCACCGCCCGGGCGAAGGGTTGCCACGGTTCGCTGGCGGTGTAGGCGTGCCGCCAGCCGCTGGGCTGGGGCGGTGCTCGGCGTTGTTCCTGCTCGGTAGCGATTGCAGTATCCGCCCTGAAGTGATCCGCGGGTTGTCGCTTGGCCTCGCCCGCCACACTACGACCGACGCTCTTGCCAGCCGGCCTACCGCTTCTGCAGGACGAAGACGACGTCTTCGGTCTCGGGGCCCACGTCAATCGGCTGGTCCATGCGGTAGGCGAAGTCGTACGTCTGGGCGATCCGCAGCGATGGCACGCGTTGGATTAGATCGTCCATCTGCCGGGCGGTGTAGATCCGGAAGTCGGTGCGATTCACCAGGCGGACGCTCCGCGACGGGGTATAAACGTCAAAGCTCATACCAACCGTCTCGCGGCGGGCGCGGCGGTTGGTCTCGATGGTCCACATGCGGGACAGCACGCTCAGGTGCCCCCGGCGGGCGGCCCAGCTCTCCTCGTCCGCCAGCGGGGCGCCGCGGGCCGGCGTCAGGTGCAGGCCCAGCAGGTACAGCCCGCCCCGCCGGAGCGACGCCGCCACGCACCGCAGGTGGTCTTCCGCCTGCCGCTCGCTGCCGAGGTGGCGGAAGCTGTTGATGGTGTTGAACATGGCGTCCGCCTTCTTGCGGAGGCGGAAGTCGCACATGTCGCCCACGGCGGCGGCCTCCGGCAGGCCGTGCCGCTTCAGCCGGGCGTTGCAGAACGCCACGGCCGCCGGGTTGATGTCGCTGCCGGCCACGTCGTAGCCGGCCTTCGCCAGGCGGTACATCAGCCGGCCGGTGCCGCACGCGGGCTCATACAGCCGGCGGACGGCGCCCGTCGCGTGCCGGTCGAAGCACGCCCGCAAGAAGTCAAACTCCGCCTTCCAGTCCGACCCGAACACCAGGTCGTAGTACCGCGGGTGGTCGTACAGGTTGCCCTGGATGGTTTCCAACGTAGCGGCCGCCGGGACGAGCAAGGGTGCGTGGCACGTATGCGGGGCGATTGACCCGCGTCGATCGCCATCGCATTGTACGGTCACCGCCACGCCTGTCCCACCTGCTCTAGCCTCACCGCGGCGGGCGGCGGCACGGCTCGCATCGAGAACCAGAGCACCACGCAGCGAAGCGCAACGACATGCAGCTAGACAGCCAAACCGCTTCCAAGCTCCGGCAGCAGGTGTTGTCGATGCAGGTGTTTGTGGGCGCCATGGCGATGGGGTTGATCACGCTGGGCGTCGTCGTGACGGTTGTGTACGGCCCGGCGGAATTGCCGCCCGCGGCGCCGGCAGACGCCGAAGCCGCACCGCCCGCCGCCAATGCGGCGGCAAACAACGATGGCGGCCGCGTGGCCGCGCAGGTGGCGTTGGTGCTCGCCCTGGCGGCGCTCGTGCTGCACCGGCTGATCGGGTCGGCCGTCTGCTCGCTCTCTACGCGGAACCTGCCAGCGGACGAGCCGGCCGCCATTGATCGCCTGCTGCGTGGCTACGCGAAAGGCGTGGCCGTGTCGGTCGCCTTGCTGGACGGGCCCGCTGTGTTCTGCCTGATCGTGTACGGCTTTGTCCACGGCGACCGCTGGCTGCTCGCCATGGCGGGGCTGCTGCTGATGGCGGTGCTGACCAAGCTGCCGTTCGTGCCGCAGGTCGAGGCGTGGCTGGCCGACCGGCTGCGGGCCGCCGGGCTCCGCGGCATGGGCTGAGGCGGGCGTCGCGGCGCCCTCAGGCACTACGACCCGGCGTGGCGGTTGGACCGCAGCTTGGCTTTGATCTCGCCCCGCAGCCGGCCGATGACGGACTGCTTGTCGGTGTTCTTCAGCACGTCGGCCACCACGCTCTTGGGCCCCCGGCCGCCCCAGCTGGCCCCCTGCTCGAAGTAGTAGCGGGCGGCCTGCCCCACGATGTAGCTGCCGTAGCCCGCCGCGGCGCCCTGGGGCAGCGCCGTGAGCGGCGTGACCGAGCCCAGCGACAACGCCTTGAGCGCCGACGCGCCGTAGCTGGCGGCCAGCTCCGCCGCCAGCACCCAGCCGGCCGCCTTGACGATCGACACCACCAGCTGGCCGGCGTTGGCCGTCGTGATCTTGATGCCGTAGACGCCGGCCAGCGTCGCCACCATGGCCGCGTCCACCGCGGCGCCGCCCGCCACGTCGGCCACGGCCACCGGGTTCAGGGCCACGGCCATCGCCTTCGCCACGGCGTAGGTCCAGATCACGCCGCTGGCCTTGGAGTTCCGCAGCTTCACCCGCAGGGCCGCCACGCGGTCGCTCCGGTCCGCCGCGTACATCGACGCGCTCAACGCGATCAGCGACGAGCCGTCCGCCTCGAGCACCTCGAGGATGCGGGCCCGCAGGTCGTCGATCCGCGGCGGCGGCTTGCGCCACTCTTCGCGCGTCGTGCCGTCGGCCGCCTCGATCACGTGCTGCACCTCGCGCGGGTCGGCCGCCGTGAAGACGACGTCCGCCGGGTCCAGCACGCCCGCCACGCGGTCTTCCAGCAAGGCGGTCTTCAGGTCCTCCAGCTGCTGCGGGGTGTACAGGTCGGTCTTGTTGACCACCAGCAGCATCGGCTTGTGGCAGGCCGCCAGGTCCGACAGGGCGTTGTGCTCGGTCTCGTTCAGGTCGGAGTCCGTGACGAACAAGATCAGGTCCGCCCGCTCGGCGGCGGAGCGGGCCATGTCCGCGCGGTCGGCGCCGCCCACTTCGTTCAGCCCCGGCGTGTCGACCAGCACCACCTCCGACTGGTCGAACCCCGGCAGGCAGTAGCCGGCGCCTTCCCAGTCCAGCCGCCAGACGTCTTTGGTCCACCCGCCGCGGACGCTCACCGACGCGACCGAGGCGCCCGTCAACGCGTTGATCAGCGCGCTCTTGCCGGTGCTGATCTCGCCGAACACGACAATCTCCACCCGCCCGCTACGCAGCTTCTTGGCGAGGTCCTTCAGCTCACGCAGCTCGGCCACCAGGGCGTCGCGCTCGGCCGGGTTGCACCGCTCGACCTGCTCGATGGCGCCACGCACCGCGTCGAGCGCTGCCCACAGCTCGCGGTCCTCGGCGTCGCCCCCGTCGGTAGCGGCAGCAGTCGGCGATGGCTCGGAGATCGACACAGGCAGCGGGGCAGGAGGGTGCAAACAGACGGAGTGCAGTAGCGGACAGGCAGCCGGCGACCTACGCGTCGCCGAACGGGCGATCGCGACGCTCGCCGGCAAATAGCCGCCATAAGTGTAGCCCAGCGTTGTAGCCCAGCGTTGTAGCCCAGCGTTGTAGCCCAGCGTTGTAGCCCAGCGTTGTAGCCCAGCAGTGTAGCCCAGCCCGCGGCTAGAGAAGAGCAGACCGCCGCGGCGCCGCATGGCCCAATTCCTGCGTGAGGGATTTCGCCGCGCCGCCGCCAATACGGTTTTCGCACCGTTTGCAGACGAAGAGAAACCCTCGGCGACCGACACGCAACGACTTACGGCGACCCCGGGGCGGCAACCGCCTTCGATCACCAGGGTTTTGCCTGCCGGCGGCGAGGGCCTAGAGAAGCGCGATGATCACCCTAACCGGCAAAACACAAAATCTCGACACCAACTCTTGTGCCGCCAAACCGAGCCACGCCAGCAGAAATTTGGCCATTGCCGAGCAAGAAAAGCAAACCAACCTCAGCCATCAGCCATCAGCCATCAGCCAACAGCCAACAGCCAACAGCCACCAATCACCAATCACCAATCACCAATCACCAAAAAACCGCGGGCCCCAACCCATCCAGGGTCGAGGCCCGCGGCGTGCTGCCATGCCAAGCGGTGTGCTTCGCCGCTCACCAGCCGCGGCGTCGGTTCTGCATCTGGTAGCTCTGCTGACGGAGCATGTTGCCGACGCGGCGGTGGTGGTTCACGACGCCCTGCAGCCGCCGGGACTCGTTCAGCCAGTATTGGGCCTGCGGGCTCAGGTTCTTTGGCTGCTGGTATTGGGGCTGCTGGTACTGGGGCTGGTTGTACTGTGGCTGGTGATACTGTGGCTGCTGGTAGTACTGCTGCTGCGGCTGGAAGTACTGCGGCTGGTGGTACTGCTGCTGGTAGCCGCCGTGCTGCTGCTGGTACTGCTTTTGGCGGTAAGCCTGCTGGGCGACGTTGGCGATGCTGCCCAGGTACGCGGTCTTCGAGCCCTTGTGCTGGTAGAAGCTGCCGGGGCTGTACACGGTTTTCTTGGCCGGGGCGTTGGACGGGTCGGCGATGTACCGTTTGCGGCCGTACTTGGGGTGGACCCAGGTGTAGCGTCCGTTGCGGTTTTGCAGCGTCGCCTTGCCGATGTGGGTTTTGCGGCCGCTACGCTTCTGCACGCGGTAGACGGCGCCGTTGTGCGGGTTGATCTCGTGGTAGTAGGGCGTCTCGGGGCCGCCCTGCCACGAGCCCTGCTCCGGCGGGGCGTGGATGACGACGCCGCGATCCAGCTTGCCGATCCGCTTCTTGCCGCTCTCCCAAGCCCGGCCGATCTCTCCGCCGATTGTGATCTCTGCCATCGCGGCGTTCTGGGTCAGGGCGAGGGCGGCCGCTGCGAGCGTGGCGCCAAGGATGCGAGAGGTGGTCATCGGTCGGGTCTCCAGCAAAGAAGGGGTGGGCGGCGAGAGCGGCGGGCCGAGAGCGGCGTGTGCCCCGGTCAGCCTGTCACCCGTTCATGCCCGCCCCGCCCGGCCCCCCGCCACCGAACCAGAAAAAAATCCTGCGGCGCCCAAAACCCGCGGGAATCAGCCGTTTCTGCGGCGAAAACCCCGCCCGGCGGCAAAGCCGCCCACCACCGCCAGCAGCCCCGCGGCACGCGGCTCAGGAACGGCCAGAACGCCCACGGCCGCGGCGCCGGCGCCGAAAGCCTGCCGCCAGATCGCCAGGTCGGCCTGGTTGACGCGGCCGTCGCCGTTGCCGTCGCCGGGCGTGAATGGGGTGCTAGTCTCGGCGCCCAGGTTGCCGCGCCACACGGCGTAGTCGGCGCCATCAACGACGCCGTCGCCGTTGTAGTCGCCCGGCTGGACGAGCGTGACCGTCAGCGTCGCGTCGGCGTCGAAGAAGAACCGCTCGGTGGAGCTAACGGACTGCAGGCCGTAGCTGAACGCTTCGCCCGAGGCGAGCACGCCGGCGAGGGCGCCGCCACGCTGGTCGATCTCTACCGTCCCGCCGGGCGTGAGGCCTTCGATCGGCGCGCCGTCGAGCGTGAAGCTTGTGCCGAACAGGTTGACCGTGGCGTCGGGCAGCACGCGGAGCGTCAGCTGCTCGCCGCCGGAGATGTTCGCCACGCTGCCCTCGGCGACCTCAAAGCCACGGCCAACAAAGACGCCCTGTGTGCCGATGGCGCCGCCGGCCACCAGGGCGACGCTCCCGCCGCCCAACAACAGCCCTTGCCGCGCGGCCGCGAACGACCCGCCCGTGACACGCAGCACGCTGCCGTCGGCGGAGAAGCCGTCGTTGACCGCGCCGCCGCCGAGGTTCAGCGTGCTGCGCGAGAGGGCGCCGCGGAGGCCGATGTCGCCCGACTCCATCTGGACGAGCGCCCCGTCGAAAGCCTCGAAGTCGCGACCGACGCCGCCGCCGAGGATGGTGAGCTCGGCGGCGACCAGCTCCAGGTTCTCGCCGGCGGCGGCGCCTTCGAGCAGGACGATCCGGCTGCCGGCCCCGGCGTTGAAGTCGTCTTGCAGCAGCCCGCCGGGGGCGACCAACGCGGTCTGCCCCGCGCGTAGGCCCAGCAGGTCCGACACCTCCGAGACTTGGAGGACCGCCGGTCCAACCGGCGGCAGTGGGGCAGGGCGGAGCAGCACCCGGCCGTCGAAGAACAGGTCGGTAGGGTCAGAAAAGGCGAACGGCGTTCCGTCGGCCAGCGTGCCTGAGAGCACGAAATCCGGCGGCAGGTCGACGAGCTCGCCCGCGGCCGAGACGGCCAGATCCGTGCTGTTCAGGCGGAAGCCACCGCCGCGGACCTCGACCGTGCTGCCCGCCCGCGCGCTGAACCCGTCGCCGAGCGTGCCGCCGGCTATCGTGATCGAGCTGCCCGGCTGGGCGCGGAAAACGTCGCCTACACGCCCGCCTAGCAGGTTGACCTGGGCGCCGCCCCAGGCGTTGATGAACGTGCCGGCGGCGCCGCCCAGGATGTTCAGCTCGACGTTCGTCGAGGACCCGTCGGGGGCGCCGACGTCTAGCTGGAACACGTTGTTGCTCAGCAGGACGCCGCCCGGCAGCAGGTTGGCCTGCGTGTCCGAGCCGATCGACGCGGGCGAGGCGTCTCCCGGGATGGTGATGACCGTTGCGAATCCCGCCGGGTCGGACTGGGCGGCGGCGGTCGCCGCGGCGAGGCAGACGAGCGTGGCCTGCACCGTCACTTGCACCGTGGCTTGCACCGGAGTGAGGGCTCGCCCGCGAGGCGAAATGCGAAGGCGGCGGCGCGTGGTGCGTTGGTGCATGATGCGGTTGCGGCAGGAGCGTCGGCGGTGGGGTGGCTCCGCGGCATTGAAATCGCGGCCACGCGGCCCGTCAACCAAACCAGCACAGCCCCTCCGGCCCGGGCCGAACCACGCGCGGACGCGTCACCCCGCGCCCAGCTTCTCGCGGCCTTTGCGGACCAGCTTGCGGAGCTCGTCGGCGGTGGTCAGCAGGTCCCACTCGGTGCGGGCCAGCTCGGCCAGGCCGCCCTCGGGGGGCTGCATCTGGTTGCGGTAGTAGCGGCAGAAGACGCGGCCGATCCACCGCGTCATCAGCGCCTGCACAGCGCCCTGCAGCAGCCCGCCGGTCAGCGTGCCGACGCCCGGCGCCAGCTTCAGCGTCGTGCCGACGGCCGCCACCAGGGCCGGCGTGGCTGCCGACGCGCCGAGGATGGCGATCAGGTTCTTGCCCAGCTGGCCGAGCAGCTCCATCACCGTGTCGGCGTCGATCTTTTGCTTGTAGACGGCCGCCAGGTCCAGCACCATCTTGACCGTCACCGCGCTGCCGCCGGCCAGGTCGAGCAGCGGCAGCGGGTTGATGGCCGCCACGCCGCCGGCGGCCCACATGTAGCGGTCGATGACGCGGTCCGCCTCTTCGTCTAGGGCCGCCAGCACCTTCTCCTTGGCGTCGTCGATCAGGCCGCGCGACTGCATCAGCAGGTTGGCCAGGAGCAGGTCGCCCCCCTCGCGGCGGACGATCTCTACCAGCCGGCTGGCAAGCGGAGTGATGTCGGGCGGGTCGGTCACCTCGGCCGTTTCTTCCGTGCCGTCGGCCGTGACGCGCACCTGCTGGCGGACCACCGGCCGGGACCGCACGGCCACCACGTCCTGCGGCCGCACGGCGCCGGCGGACTGCTCGCGTAGCTGGGCCAGCAGGTCGGCCTGCTGGCGGCGGTCGTACCAGTCTTCCTTGTTGAGGCACAGCACCACCCGCTTCTGCATCGCGCCCAAGAGCGTGAGCAGCTCGCCCTCGTAGGACTTCAGCGGGCCGTCGACGACGAACAGCACCAGGTCGGCGTTCTCGGCCTCGGCGGCGGCGGCCGCCGCGCGGCCCTCGCCCTCCACCTCGGCCAGGCCGGGCGTGTCGACCAGCACGACCTCGTCGCCCGCGGCGCCGGACGCTCTGCCGGCGGCGGGCAACCCCGCCCACGGGATCGCGCTGCGGGTTGTGGTGGTGCCGCCCACCACGCCGGAGCGGAACGCCTCGCGGCCGGCCAAGGCGTTGAGCAGCGAGCTCTTGCCGCTAGAGATGGTGCCGAACGCCACGACTTCGAGCCGGCGGGCGGTGCGCTTGGCTTCGAGGTCGGCGGCCAGCTTCTCGATCTCCGCCCGCAGCTGCGGCGCGCTCTTGATGGCGGCGGCGAAGTCGCGCCCGGCGGCCAGGTTCTCCGCCAGCTCGGCTCGGCGCTGGGCGGCGGTGAGGTCGCTAGGGCTGCGGCCGCGGCGGTCGTCGGCCGCGCGGTTGGAGCGGGTGTTGCGGTAGACCCTGAGCAACGCCCACACCACCAGCCCGCCCAGGAGCCCGGCGCCGCACAGGACCATGGCCAAGTAGGCGTAGGCGAGCGTCGGGCTGCGTTCGGCGAGGCCGTCGTACTGCTCGAGCGTCGACGGGCCGAAGCTGACCAGCAGCCAGCCCACCGCCACGAGGGCGACGATCAGGAGGAGGCCGAAGGTGGGCTTGGGGCGTGGCATCCCGCCAGTATACGCCGCGGGCGGGGCGTTACAGCGTGGCGGGGCGATTGACCACGGCGGCACGGAGGGCGCGGAGGGAGCGGCATCGCGGCCCGCGCTGGCTGGTGACGAAGTGATTGCAGTCACCCGCCGATGCGTTCCGCACCGTGCGGGCGGCGACGTGTTTTTGCCCGCGAATGACGCGAATACGCGCGAATGGCTGCGAGAGAAACCTTGTGTTTGGCTTCGATGAACTTGCTGGCGAACTCGCTGAAGACCTCTCCAGGTAGGGCAGCTCACGGGGCGATAGGTCGAGGTAGCAGCTTGTTAATTCGCGCGTATTCGCGCTATTCGCGGGCCTTTGCAAATGCCCTGTCGCGCCGGCGTCGCGCGCTGGTCGTCCGCCCCCGCCCGTCTGTCTTAGTCGTCCTTGGCGGTGGAGTTGGCGTTGTCTTCCCAGGCGGCCAGCTGCTCCTGCACGTGCTTCATCTTGGTGCGCATGCCCTTGAGCGCGTCGGCGCCCAGGGCGGCGTGGACCGGCGGGTTGTCTGCTTCGAGCAGGTTGATGATCGCCGCGGCGCCCTTGGCCACGTGGTTGGGCTGCTTGCCCTGGACGCGGGCGATGAACTTGCGGAACCGGCCGGCGGGCGTCTTGGCGTAGGCGTCGATCTCGGGCTCCGCGTGCCGCAGGCCCTTGCCGGCGAACTCGGTGTGGAACGCGCCGATGGTGAGCACCGTGACCTTGACGCCCAGCGGGGCGACCTCCGCCGCCAGCGCTTCGCCCAGCACGTCGGCCGCCGCCTTGGCCGCCGAGTAGACGCCCAGGCCCGGGAAGCCGACAAAGCCGCCGATGCCCGAGAACTGCAGGATGCGCCCCGCGCCCCGCTCCCGCATCGACGGCAGCACCTGCTGGATCAGCGACAGCCCGCCGAACAGGTGCACGTCGAACAGCCCGCGTGCCTGCTCGGCGGAGGTCTCCTCGATGGCGCCGGCGACGCCGTAGCCGGCGTTGTTCAGCAGCGCGTCGACCGGGCCCAGCTGCGACGCCACCTGCTGGACGCCCCGCGCGACCGCGGCGCCGTCGGTCACGTCCATCACGACGCCCAGCGACCGCCCCGGCGCCAGGGCGGTGAACGCCTCGGCCTGGTCGGCTTGGCGGAAGGTGCCGGCGACCAGCGCCCCCTTGTTCAGCAGCTGGTGCGTCAGGTGCTGGCCGAAGCCGGACGAGGCGCCCGTAACCAGGCAGACTCGGTTCGCTACGGTGCTGCCCGTGGCGTTGCCCGTAGCGTTCTCGGTGGCGTTCTGGGCGGTGTTTTCAGTTGTGTTCTCAGCGGGCGGCATGCGTGGGTGCTCGCGGTGCGGTGCGGCGGGTTCGTACCAGAAGGTAGACACCCGCGCGGATTACACCAGCCCCCACTTCTTGCGCAGGTACCACTCGCCGCCGAGCAGACCGACCAGCAGCAAGAAGAACGGCCACGTGTCCCAGTACGTGACGCGGGAGACCACTTCTTCCTCCAGCTCGGGGTCGCGGTCGGCGAACTCGGCGAGCAGGTCGGGCAGCTCCTCGGGGGCGATCGCCCGGCCGCCGGCCGAGGAGGTCATGGCGGCTAGCTGGGCCATCAGCGTCGGCTCGGCGGCGGGGTTGTCGAGCTCTAGGTCTTGGTCCGGCACGCTGAAGCGTGCGACGGCTTCGCCCAGCTGCTGGGCGCCGTTGGCGGAAGCGCCGGCGGTGGGGCCGCCGGTGGTTGCCGCGTCGCCCGCCAGGCCGATCACGCGTACGGTGTAGTCGCCCGGCTCGGCGGTGTCGGCGAAGACGGCGGTCGCCTCGGGGCCGGTGGTGGTCAGCAGGTCGATCCGCTTGCCGCTGGGCGTGGTGACCGACGCGTCGTAGCGCACCAGCTCCGGCGCGTCGCCTTCCGCGCCGGCGGCTTGGCCCTGTGCGTTGCGGCGGACGCCCATCCGCAGGTCGAGGCGGCCGCCACGCGGCACCAGCCGGCTGTCGAGGTCGACCCACACCGGGTTCTGCGTGGTGTCGTCCTTCTTGGCCAGCCAGAGCACGGTTTGGCGCCAGTACCGGCGGTGGGCGTCGGCGTAGCCGCCGAGGCGCCACAGCCAGGTGGAGTCGACCGCCGAGGCCAGCACGCGCCCGGCGCCGGCCTGGCCCACCACCAGCAGCGGCGCCTTGGCGCCGGCGGCGCCGGCGGCCTCGGCTAGCACCATGGCGTTGGCTTTCAGCCGGCGGGGGTTGAAGCGGTTGGCGCCCAGCAGCGGCGGCAGCTCCGCCCAATCGATGGGCCCGTCGGCGCCGCCCAGCTGCAGGATGGGGTGGCTAGGGCCGAAGGGCTCGGCGGGTCGCAGCGTGAGCGGGCCGTCCAGGTGGACGTCGCGGCGCCAGGGCTCGGCCAGGCGTTGCCGCTCCGCGGCGGAGCAGCCCACCGGCAGCAGCCGGGCGAGGGGCGTCGCCGCGTAGCCGCCGGGGCCGAAGCTCTGCCGCCCGCCGATCATCGCCAGCCCCATCCCCCCGCGCACACGCAGGGCGATGTCGCGCCACGCCTCGGCGGCCAGGGCCGTGGCGTCCAGGTTGTCGATCAGCAGCACGTCGGGCGGCGCCTGCGTCGCGTCGAGCCGAAGGCCGGCGCGCAGCCGGCGGTAGTCGAACACGCGGCGTGTCACGGCGATGTCGGGCGAGGCGTCCAGCGCGGCGCGGGCGAAGCGTTGCTCGCGGCCCGGCACGCCGCCGGGCCGCTGGGCGCCCACCAGGTACAGGACGTTCACGCCGCCGTCGCGGATCGAGATGAACGTGCTCCGCTCGTTGTTGGACGTGACCAGCTCGCCCTCGGGCGGCCCGCCCGCGGCGTCGACCACGCGGACGGTCAGCTTCCGCTCGCCGGGCTCCAGCGGCGTGTGCTCTAGCCGCACCGGGTAGGCGCCGCCCTGCGGGCCGGTCTTCACCCGCGTAGAGTTGACCACCCGCATCGTGCCGTCGGCGTCTTCCCACAGCAGCTGCACGTTGAAGGTGCGGCCCGCGAAGCCGGCCACGCGCAGGCTGGCGGTGACGGCCGTCGGGGCTTTGACAAAGGCGGAGCTGCTGGCCGACAGGTCCTCGACGGCCAGGTCCGCCCGCCCGCCGACGCCCGGCTGGCCCAGCGTGGCGGTGTACAGCGGCACGCCCTCGGCGATGAGCCGGCGGACGGCCATCTGCGGCGCGGCGTCTCGTGGCGCCAGGGCGCGTTGGGCGCCGTCGCTCAGCAGCACGACGCCCAGCAGCCGCTCGGCGCCGGCGCGGTCGAGCGTCTCTTCGAGCGTGGCGCCGATGGCGGTGGCCTCGCCCAGCGGTTCTTCGGGCAGGGCGACCACGCCGCCTTTGACCTCGGCCTCGGTCAGCCCGTTGTCGAAGGCGAACGCGCGGACCTCCCACTGCTCGGCCAGGCGGGCCAGCGCGCCGGCCGAGTCCGCCAGCATCCGCCGCGCCGCCGCCCACCGCGACGCCCCGGCCAGCGAGTCCTCGACCTGCATGCTACGCGAGCGGTCGACCAGCAGCAGCAGCGACGCCTCGAGCGGCTTGGTCTCGATGCGGGTCAGCGTGGGCCGCAGCAGGGCGACGAGCGTCAGCAGCACCGTCGCCAGCCGCATGCCGCGGAGCGTCCACAGCCGCCCACCCGTCGGCCGAGGCCGGGGGACCACCCACACCAGCGCAAGCAGCACGGCCGCCACCGTGGCGGTGAACCAGGGGCCGCCGACGGGTTGGAAGGTCCACTGCAAAGACGTCGCGTCAGGAAAGAGCTGTGCCAGAAAAACGGGCGTCGATCACCCCCACACGGCGGCGTTCATCGCCACGCCGACCGCGGCGGCGATCAGCAGCAGGGCCACGGCCACGGCGCCGACCCCGCTCCATCCGTAGAACCAAAAAAAGGCCCCGCCGGCGCCCGCCATGATTGCCGCGCACCCCAGCCGCGCCCGCCGATGGCCCGGGCGGGTGTCCAGGTAGTGCCGGGCCCAGGTGTTTTCCGCCAGCCAGTTGAACGACCCGCCACAGGCGGG